>CAYOPD010000187.1:0-5559 GCA_964405735.1 uncultured Saprospiraceae bacterium
TAGTTCCCATATAATAGGTAGTGAAGTTTCCGGCCACTCCTGTTGCCGCAACGGAACGGCCGCCGCGGAACGGGCCAATGCTTCGCCACTTCAGTGGTTTGAAGAAGGTGTCGGGTTCGATGGAGTTGGTTTGGGTAAATGAAGGCATATTTAACGCCATGACCAGGGCAAGGGAGAGTATTTTATTCATTAAAGCTTCAATATTTGCGTGTGAATATAGTTGCTTTGGAGGGGGCTTGGAAGGGTTTTTATGTTGGCCTCGCACGGACGAAAGGAGATCACGAAGAATTTTTTATAATTCTCCCACGGAGCAAGGGAGCCCGAGGAATATTTAATTATATGCCCCTTTGTGGAAAGTTTTAATCTCCGCGCTCCCCGCGTCCTCCGTGAGAGCCTTTTCGTCAACTCCGTGTGACCGGGCTAAGCTTTGCCGTGAAATGCCTCAGCAGCGGCGCCTCCTCCGTGATCTCCAGCCCCCGGATCTCCTCCCGTTTCTTATAAACTTCGATGACCACCTCAGCCACATAATCAATATGACTCTGAGTGTACACTCTGCGCGGGATCGCAAGGCGCACGAGCTCCATCTGCGCCGGGATCAGGCGATGTGCCGCATCGTATTTGCCAAACATTAGAGAACCGATCTCCACTCCGCGGATCCCTCCTTCGATGTAGAGCGTGCAGGCCAGGGCCTGGCCTGGATACTGATCCACCGGAATATGTTTGTTAAACTCCTTTGCATCCAGGTAGACCGCATGACCCCCGGCAGGCCGGATGATGGGGACCCCTGCTTCTGTAAGTTTGTTGGACAGGTATTCAATGCTGCGGATCCGGTACTGGAGATAATGTTCATCCATCACTTCGCGGAGGCCGATGGCAATGGCTTCGAGGTCCCTTCCCGCCAGGCCTCCATAAGTTGGGAACCCCTCCGTGATGATGAGCAGGTTTCTGCACTGGCGGGCAAGTTCCTCGTCGCGCAAGGCCAAAAAACCACCTATATTGGCAAAGGCATCTTTTTTGGCGCTCATGGTGCAGCCGTCCGCATAGGAAAAAAGTTCTTTTACAATCTCCGGTACCGCTTTATCGGCATAACCCTCTTCCCGCATTTTGATAAAATAGGCGTTTTCGGCAAAACGACAGGCGTCTATAAACAGGGGAATTCCATACAGGTCACAAATGGCCCTTACTTCCCTGATATTTTGCATGCTTACCGGCTGACCACCGCCTGAATTGTTGGTCACGGTAAGCATGACCAAGGGAATGTTTCCGGCTCCTGTTTTTTTAATGAATGCTTTGAGTCCCTCCGTATCCATATTCCCCTTGAACGGAGCAGAAATAGCCGGATGTTTGCCTTCTTCACAAATCAGGTCGATGCCTTCGGCTCCGGAGAATTCAATATTTGCCCGGGTGGTATCAAAGAGGGTATTGCTCAGGATGAATTTGCCTTTGCCTCCCAGGATATGAAACAAGATTTTTTCCGCGGCCCTGCCCTGGTGCGTGGGGATTACCAGGGGCAGCCCGGTGACCGAGCGCACGGCTTCTTCAAAGCGGTAAAAGCTGGGACTGCCGGCATAGGATTCGTCTCCCTGCATGATGCCCGCCCATTGTTCGCTGCTCATGGCGCTGGTGCCGCTGTCGGTGAGCAAGTCGATCAGGACATCACGGGAATGAATCAGAAAAAGATTGTAAAAGGCCGCTTCCAGGATTTTCTCCCTCTCTTCCCGGGTATTAAAATATATAGGTTCAATCGATTTTATTTTAAAAGGTTCTATGATGGTTTTCATGCGGTAGGTGGTTGAAGGATCTTTTTATCGTTTTACCTAAAAATAATTTTTTTGTGAAGTCCTGTTAAAAAAGATTTTTAATAATGGTGAGGCTTCAGAATACTCCCTACCATTTATTCGATAATATAAGTATTTAAATACTTTTTATTCGTTTGCCCTTATCTTTACATTACAACCAGATCAAATGAAAATGAAAAATATCCTTATAGCTTCCCTGCTTGGTTTTTGGTTAGTCGCCTGCAAGACCAAACAAACAGCAGAACCCAACTCGCAACCGCCGGCAATGGAAAACCAGCAGGCCATTGATCATCCGGAGCATAATCTCTCCCTGAACCAGGGTGCCAAATGGAAGTCGGACCTGGCTACCCTGGAAAACGTAAAAAATCTGCAATCCATCGTAGAGCAGGCTGTTAAAACTCCGGGACCCAATTTGGAAACCTATCAGAAAACGGCCGCTGGGCTTCAGGCCGGCCTGGATAAAATGATCCGCGAATGCCGTATGAAAGGCCCTGATCACGATGCCCTGCACCTCTGGCTGGAACCCCTGATTCAACAGGTGGGCGCCTTCAAAGAAAATAAATCAACTGAAGAAGCTTCCGCTTCCCTGGAACTCATTCAAAAACAAATAAAAATGTTTACCGACTATTTCGAAAGCTGATTCTTTATAAATTCACCCACTAGCCAATTTGTTAACTTGCTAACTGACTACTGTACCCTATTTTTGGACCTTTATGGAAATTCACGACCACAGGTCCTTTAACCAGCTCAAAGTGAAATCAATTGGCATTGATACCTATAAGGAGCATGCCATTTACATGCGGATTGATTGTGAGATCTGCAATTCAGAAGGATTTACCGCCCTCACCCGTTTGCAGGTGAATGCTAATGGCCAGTCCATTGTAGCCACCCTGATGGCGGTCCTTTCAGAATTAGTCCATCACGACGAGGCGGGGCTCTCCCCGGAAGCCATGAAAAGGTTGGGTGTCAGGGAAGGAGATTTCATAAGTGTGCACCATTTAAAACCGGTCCGTTCTTTTGCCTATGTGCGTGGAAAAATGTACAATAAAAGCTTCCTGGAAGATCAGTTGATGCAGATCATACAGGATGTGGCAAAGGGACAATACTCCAATATTGAGCTGGCAGCCTTCGTCACGGCTTGCGCTGGAGATAATCTTTCCCTCCCGGAAATCACGGCACTCACAAAGGCCATGGTTTCAGCAGGATCAAGCCTTTCCTGGAGTTCACCGGTCGTACTGGACAAACACAGTGTGGGTGGCTTGCCTGGTAACCGGACCAGTCCCATAGTGGTGAGCATCATCGCCGCTGCAGGATTCACCATACCTAAAACCTCTTCCAGATCCATTACTTCTCCGGCCGGCACGGCAGATACCATGGAAGTCATCACCCGGGTAGACCTCGATGTCGAATCCATTAGAAAAGTGGTCCTGGATACCGGAGGCTGCCTGGCCTGGGGTGGAGCCATGGAACTCAGTCCGGCAGACGACATCCTGATCGCCATTGAAAAAGCCCTGGATATTGAAAGTGAAGGTCAATTGGTGGCCTCGGTGCTTTCCAAGAAAGCTGCAGCCGGCTCCACGCATGTGGTGATTGATATTCCCGTAGGCAGTACGGCCAAGGTAAGAAACCATGATGATGCCGAGCGGTTGAAACAAAATTTCCGCGAAGTGGGCGAGTCCATCGGCCTGAAAGTCGAAACCTATATCAGCGATGGCAGCCAGCCGGTAGGCGTTGGCATTGGCCCGGCCCTGGAAGCCCGGGATGTGCTGGCAGTGCTTAAAAATGAAGCCGGGGCGCCGGTGGATTTAAAACAGAAATCCGCTGCCCTGGCCGGTCTGATGCTGGAAATGGTGAATTATTCGGAAAAAGGAAAAGGTAAAGCGGACGCCCTGCAATTCATTGAAAACGGAAAGGCCTTCGAGAAATTCAAAACGATTTGCCTGGCCCAGGGATCTTTCAGGGAACCCTTACTGGCCCAATATCAATATGATGTCATTTCCGTTGAAGCTGGAGTAATCACAGAAATCAACAACCGGAGCCTGGCGAAGGTGGCTAAACTTGCCGGAGCCCCCACATCACCCGCAGCAGGCATTGAGTTTTTTGCTCCGATCGGCAAAAGGGTGAATACCGGTGATTTGTTATTCCGCATCCACAGTGAGTCCACCGGAGAAATGGCATACAGCAAAGAATACCTGGCCTCCATAGTCGACCTGATCACCATTCAATGAGGACAGACATGGAAAAAATCATTTTTGCCTTACCCGGTAACGAAACCTTTGCTTCAAAATTATCCCAGCTCACCGGTATTGAAATAGGTCAGCTTGAACTAAGGCAATTTCCGGATGGGGAAACTCTGGTCAAACTGCTTTCTTCCGTTGAGAATAAATCCGCCATATTGATTTGCAGCTTAAATCAGCCGGACACCCGGAGCCTTCCCTTGTATTTTTTGGGAAGGTTGTGCAAAGATCTGGGTGCGCCGCAAGTGGTCCTGGTGGCTCCTTATCTTGGCTATATGAGACAGGACATCCGTTTTCATCCCGGTGAAGCGGTCACGGCCACTTATTTTGCTGAATTTATTTCTGGTTTTGTGGACCGTCTGATCACGGTGGACCCCCATTTGCACCGGAATAAAGAATTGTCAGATATCTATGCGGTTCCGAACCTGGTTATCCAGGCCTCACCATCTGTAGCTTCCTGGATAAAAACCAATATCCGGCAGCCCCTCATCCTGGGACCAGACATCGAAAGCAAACAATGGGTGTCCAAAGTGGCTGCAGATGCGGAGGCTCCTTATGAAGTGCTGCAAAAATCCAGGCATGGCGATCGCCAGGTGGATATAGTCCTTCCTGATTTAAATGCCTACAAGGGACTTACTCCGGTCCTGGTGGACGACATCATTTCCACGGGTACTACCATGAAGACGGCTGCCGGATTGCTGGAATTCCTGGGCTTTGAAAAACCGGTTTGCCTTGGAGTTCACGCTGTTTTTTCAGGCGACGCTTATTCATTTCTGAAAAATTCCTATGTTGGCAATTTAGTGACCACAAACACCATTGCCCACGAAAGCAATCAGATTGACATCGCGCCGCTGATCGCTGTCCATTTATAAAAAAATGAAATGGAAATAGGGATCCTCTGCCTCGCCAGTTTTTCGGTTTCGCTGCTTACTTTTTTTTCCGGATTTGGATTGGGTACCCTGCTGATGCCCGTATTCGCCCTGTTTTTCCCGGTCGATGCAGCCATCGCCCTGACCGGTGTGGTTCATTTGTTAAACAATATTTTTAAATTCATTATAATGAACCGGAAAGTGGATGTCACCACGGTATTGCGTTTTGGCGTTCCGGCCATACTGGGTGCTTATCTCGGTGCCAAACTCCTTTTGAACCTCAGTTCATGGCCTCCGTTATTCGAATATCAACTCGGAGGAAAATCATTTTATGGTACACCTGTTAAACTCATCATCGCTGTCCTGCTGATCTTTTTCGCCCTTATGGAAATATTGCCATCTTTTAAAAAGATCGAATTTGATAAAAACAAAATGGTTGCTGGCGGCCTGCTCAGTGGTTTTTTCGGAGGTTTGTCCGGTCACCAGGGAGCGCTTAGAAGCGCCTTTCTGATCCGTTCGGGATTGTCCAAAGAAGGCTATATCGCCACCGGGGTATTGATTGCCTGCATGATAGATGTTTCAAGGCTGTTTGTATATTCAGAAAAATACCTGCATTCAGGCCTGATGGAAAATTCAATCCTGCTGATCCTGGCT
>CAYOPD010000188.1:0-5512 GCA_964405735.1 uncultured Saprospiraceae bacterium
AATAAAGCGTTTGAGCAGCAGAAAGTAAGTACCCATTGGGATGAGAAAGAAGAGAAGAAATGCTTTGCTCTTCCCCTGTCTTGAACCTCCCTCTGTCTTAAGAAATCTCCTTATTTTCAAGACTTGATTAATCTGATCTCAATTTGAACCAAAATCTGGGCAAAATCTTTTACCAGAAGAGTTTGATTCGAATGGTGGAGCCGTTGGTCAACCTCATCAATTAGCGAAACTGAAAAAACCCTGAAGACCGGATGATTACGAAATCAATCACCTTCACTTTTTTAATTCTAGTGGCATGGGGCAATGGTATAAGCCAAATCACGGTGCCTGGCCGAATTGACAGCCTTAAACAAATCATTTCCCTTACCCACGAATACAGGGACAAAGTCTTGATTTTATCCGACCTGAGCTATGAATATCTGGGGGCCAATACGGACTCGGCTTTGTTGCTGGCACAACAGGCCTACGATCTGGCGCAAAAAATCAATTTCACCCGTGGCGAGGCAAAAGCATTTTTCCATCTGGGCCATGCCTACCGCATTTTGAGCGACATTCCAAATTCCATGCGGACATCTTTGCGGGGACTGCAGTTGGCCGAAGAAAACGGGTTCCGGCAGGAGGCTGCCCTGTGCAATTATAATATCGGTGCGATTTATTTAACCTTGTTGAACGATAATCACAAAGCACTGAGTTATTTCCGAATGGCTGAACAATGGAATACGCCCGTACAGGGTGTAATCGGAGAATCTTGCCGGTTGACACTTGAAATAAACTTTGGCGAAGTTTATGAGCATCTCGACATGCCGGATTCTGCAAATTACTATTACAATATAGCCCTTTCCCACACGGCTATTGCCCCGGATATGCGTCTGGTCATTTTGAATTTCAAAGGTTCGTTGCAATTAAAACTGAAGAATTATCCGGAAGCGCTGACTCTCCTCAGACAAGCCGCAGCGAAAAAAATAAACCACCGTTCTTCTACAGAAATTTATTTTAACCTGGCTTCCTGCTTCCGGGAGATGGGCCAAAGCGATTCCTGCCTTTTTTACGCAAAAAACAGCCTCTCCGAAGCGGAGCAAATTGGTTACCAGCAATTCATTATGAAATCAGCCACTCTGCTGGCAGAGGTTAATGAGGGTCTGAAAAACCCCGAAGCGCTCCGTTTTTACAAAATTGCCAGGCAGGCTAACAACGAAGTTTACGGCGAACTAAAGGTGCGTGAACTGGAGCGCATCATCACCGAAGAAATGCAACGCCAGCAGGAAGCCGAAAAGCAGAAAACGTCATACGAAAACCGGGTCAGGCAGTTCTCCCTGCTCGGCGGCCTGGCAGTCGTGCTCGTCGTAGCTTTCCTGCTTTACCGCAACAGCCGGCAGAAGCAAAAAAGCAATGCAAAACTGCAGGCGCAGAACAGGGAACTCGAAATCGAGGCATCGTTGGAACGAGTGCGGACCAGGACGATGGCCATGCGCGAGAGCAATGAGATGATGGAAGTGGCCAGGACTTTATGCAGGGAAATCGTGCCATTCGGGTTTTCCCAGTTTTCAGTCACCATTCACCTGATGGATGTCGAAAATCAGAGAATTGAAGTCTGGATGGCAGACACCCTGAGCAATGACCATTTGCAAAGCTATTACTGGTATGGCCGCGAACATCCTGCCATTGACCTCATCTGGAAAACGTGGGAAAATTGGGACGAGAAGAGGCCTGTTTTCCAACACCATGTAGAGGGTGATGAAAAGCGGAGGCTGGATGATTATTTTTTTGAGAAAACAGACTATAGAAAATTTCCGGATGAATTAAAACAATTCATCCGGAGCCAACAGGATGTCTGGTTCAACATTGCTTTTTTCAAATCCGGCTTTATATCGATTTCGGATTTTAAGCCCATATCACCCGGAAATGTTGAAATCCTTTATCGATTCACCAGGGTATTCGACCAGGCCTATACCCGTTTCCTCGACCTGCAAAAAGCAGAAGCCCGGGCCCGGGAAGCTCAGATTGAAACGGCATTGGAACGGGTCAGGGCCCGTACAATGGCCATGCAGAAAAGCGAGGAGTTGTCCGAACTCGTCAAGCTTTTATATAAAGAAATCGAACCTTTCGGGGTCTCCACCTTTGGTATTTCCATCGCCATTTTCCGGGAAGAAGAAAACGCCATTGAATACTGGTTTGCCGACCACCTGAATTCCAACCTTTTACAGAGTTACCAAGTGAAAGGCCGGGAGAACAAGGTTTTCAGCCAAAATTGGGAGGATTGGAAAAACAAAATTCCTCAAACACAGGTGTACAAGGAAGGAAAGGAAAAATGGGATTTTGACACCTGGATGCTGGAGGAAACCGACTTCCGGAAATTGCCGGAAGACTTAAAACAGAGTATTCTCTCCCACAAAACCGTTTGTTTTACGTTCACCTTTTTCAAGTACGGATATTTTGAATCGGTTGACTTGACGATACCTGATGAGGAAAATACCAACCTGCCGGCTCGCTTTGCCAAAGTCTTCGAGCAAGCCTACACCCGCTTCCTCGACCTCCAACGTGCAGAAGCACAGGCAAGGGAAGCAAAAATAGAAGCATGCCTGGAACGGGTCCGGGCTAAAACGATGGCGATGCACAAGACTGATGAATTACGGTCAGTGATTGCCACCGTATTTGAACAGGTAAAAACCCTGGGATTCGATGCCACCGCCTGCGGTCTGACTTTATTCAACGAGGAGGACAAGTCAATGGCACTCTGGCTGGCAGGGTTTGAAACAGATTCCTATCCCGAAAGCTATCATGTGCCTTATTTTGACCATCCGTTGTACAATGCCCAATTTGAAGCATGGGAAAAAGGGCAAACCTATCAGGTGTTCAGATTTGAGGGAGAGCTTAAGAAAAGTTACGACAAGTTGATTTTTGAACTTGGCGATTTTAAACACCTTCCGTCATCCGCCAGTGAAGCCATTTTGTCCATAGATACCGCCACCAATTGCACAGCTTTTATGAAATACGGCATGTTGGAGTCGGTCATGGTCGGTGATGAAGTGCTAAATGAACAACAAGCGGATACCTTGCAACGCTTCGCCAAGGTATTCGAACAAACCTACACCCGCTTCCTCGACCTGCAACGGGCAGAAGCACAGGCGCGGGAAGCGCAGATCGAAGTGGCACTTGAAAGAGTGCGTGCCAGCATGATGGCTATGCACATAAGTGATGAACTGAGACAAGTCATTGGAACCCTGTTTTCCCAGTTGCAATCGCTTGGTTTTGATGCCCCCGGTAGCGCACTCATCATCTACGACAAGGATGGGGCTGCCGAACATTGGATGACAGGATTTTCTCACGATTCCTATCCTCAGAGTTATAAGATACCCTACAATGAACATCCTTATTTCCTGAAACTATTCCAGGCCTGGAAGGACCATTTACCTTACGCAGAATTTCCTTTTGAAGGGCCTTCCAAACTTGAATATACCGAATGGGCTTTAGAACATAGTGAGTTTAAGAATCTGCCGGATGAATTCAAGCAGGAAATGAAAAACCCGGCAAGAATCATTATGGCAGATGCTTTTAACAAATATGGCATGGTTGAAATTATGACGCAGGAACCACTGAACCCAGGTGAGATTTCAATCCTCAAAAGATTTTCAAAGGTCTTCGAGCAGACCTATACCCGTTTCCTCGACCTGCAAAAAGCGGAAGCCCAAACACGAGAAGCTCAAATCGAAACTTCACTGGAACGGGTTCGCTCCCGGGCCATTGCCATGCGCCGCAGCGATGAACTTTCCG
Organism: uncultured Saprospiraceae bacterium; assembly: GCA_964405735.1. GTDB lineage: Bacteria > Bacteroidota > Bacteroidia > Chitinophagales > Saprospiraceae > JADJLQ01. The sequence continues at coordinate 3,772 of CAYOPD010000188.1, forward strand.
AAGCCGCCGAACTTTTATACCAGGAATTCTTAAAAATGGGAGTCGAGTCCTTCTCCTGCGGATACCTGATCAATGACGATGAAAGGGGTGAATGGAAAGTCTGGCTGACCAACCCGGGTGAACCGTTTTTCAAGGAGTTCTGGACCATACATTACCATGCCGACGCCAATCTAAAAGCCAGGTACGAAAGTTGGAAAAGAGGGGATGAATTTCACAATGTCGTGTTGGAAGGCGAAGCAAACCGGGAGCATCATAAAGTCATCGCCAGGTATGCCCCCTGGAAGGCCGATCTTATGGACCATCTACCGCCGCAGTTGGTTTTCAATAGCGCGCACTTTTCACTGGGCCATTTGTTTGTTCTTTCCCCTGAAAAGCTGCCGCTGCAATTGGAGCAGGCCATGGTGCGTTTCTCCAAAGTGTTTGATCTGGCTTACCGGCGCTTCCTCGACCTGCAAGATGCCGAGGCAAGGGCTCGGGAGGAAAGAATCGAAGCCGGGCTCGACCGGGTGCGTGCGGAAATTGCCTCCATGCGCTCCACCGGCGACCTCCAGCGCATCACCCCGCTGGTTTGGCGGGAACTGACCACGCTGGAAGTGCCCTTTTTCCGCTGCGGTGTGTTTATCATGGACGAGGAAAAAGAACGGGTACAGACCTATCTCTCCACCCCCGAAGGCCAATCGCTCAGTGTGTTGCAACTGCCCTTCGACAGTTCCGAAACCACCCGGAATACAGTTGCAAATTGGCGAAGGCAGGAAGTCTATCTGGACCAATGGGATAAGCGGCAATTTGTGGACTGGGTGCAATCGCTGACCGACCAGGGTTATATCCGGGAAGGCAGGGCATACCAGGGCTCCGAACAACCGCCAGAAAAGCTTGCGCTGCATTTTGTGCCCTTCAAACAAGGCATGTTGTACATCGGTCATTCGGAAAAACTGCTGGACGAACAGATTCGCCTCGTGCAGCGGCTCGCTGACACCTTTGCAGTGGCTTATGCCCGTTACGAAGATTTCACCAGGCTGGAAGAAGCCAAACGCGAGGTTGAGACGACGCTCACCGAACTCAAAGCCACCCAGGCTCAGCTCATCCAATCCGAAAAAATGGCTTCTCTCGGTGAACTCACCGCCGGCATTGCCCATGAAATCCAAAACCCTTTGAATTTCGTAAATAATTTTGCCGAAGTAAATAAGGAGTTGATAGACGAAATTCAGGAGGAAAGGAGAAAGGAGAGGGGAGTAAGGGATGAGCACGCTGAGGGCGAAATTCTGAATGCCGTCCGTCAGAACCTGGAGAAAATAGATTTCCACGGTAAAAGGGCTGATGGGATAGTAAAGAGTATGCTGCAACATTCTCGCATGATGGATCCAAACAGAAAAAACAAAATGGAACCAACCGATATCAATGCCTTGGTGGATGAATACCTGAGGCTGGCTTATCATGGACTCCGGGCAAAAGACAATTCCCTGTCCGCTGGCCAGGCGGGCTTTAATGCTACTTTACATACCGACCTGGATCCATCCGTTGGTATGGTCGAGGTAGTCGGCCAGGAAATGGCAAGGGCATTGCTCAATTTGATTACCAATGCCTTACAGGCGGTGGAGGAGCAAAAGAAGAGAAAACAAGATCAGGGAGAAAATTATACCCCGGAAGTATCGGTAATGACAAAAAAGAGCCCATCTGGAATTGATATTCATATCCGTGACAATGGCCCCGGAATACCAGAAAATCTGCTGGATAAAATCTT
>CAYOPD010000189.1:0-5492 GCA_964405735.1 uncultured Saprospiraceae bacterium
ATCCATTTTGCTTCAAGGGAAAATGAAGGAACGGCCTTTGAGCTGGTTTTTCCGAAACCCATTTCTTGATCCTGCTGCTATTCCACTTCCACGAGATAGGTCCTGGTGATCAGCCGCCGTGCGCGGTCATAACCCACCAATTTAACCTCAAAGAGTCCGGACAGATCTCCGGTATGGAAACCAATCAGGACCCGGCCCCCTTCATCGGCCTTTACGTTCGCATCCCAATACAATAGGGACCGCAAGTCAGGCATTAGGCTGTCCGCAGGAGGTTTGAATATCCAGGGGGATTGGCGAGACCAGCCCTGTGTGCGCAGGGCCAAACTTCCAAATCTTGCGGCATGATCTTCAGGTTGGTTAGTTTGAATGGCAAACAGGCCGCTGTATTTCATCAGGGTATCCAATTGGGAGAGGATGGTGGATTCCTTATTAAAAACCGATAGGGTATTGACTTTCATAAAATCCTGCTCAAAAACCGCAGATTCTTTGCCCGCGAACAGGCCGTCCACCATCAACCATGCCGGCCACCGAAACAGCTCCTTTTTGATTCTGTTTCTCAAGCGAAGTTTGTTGCGGTCGTCCATCACCGCAGTCGACCGGGTGTCCAACATGACTTCCCGGATAAAATCGCCCACCGTATGGATCTGTTGAAAGTCCTTTTGATGATAGACCCTGTCAGGGGTTAGTTCCCTGAATGCTTCCTCCGGCCTGCCGTCCTGTTCCCCGGAAATTTTATAAAAATCATGGACGATTCTTCTTTTGTAATTGAATTGAAGATAAGCCTGGACGGAGGGCGAACGGCCAGGGGAACCTTCAAATATATTTAGGGGCAATGGGGGAATAAAATTGGTGGACCTGATTTCCAGGGGACGGCTTTGATTGGGATTTAACGAGAGTGCCTGTACGGCCTGCACCCCTTCAAAAGCCGGCAATTTAAGTTTGAACTTTCCGCTATCGGCTGAAAACCGATGGAAAGAACCCAGGCTGGGAATAAACAAGGAAAGATATTTTTCAGTGACCAGGCTCTGATTAACCGGATCGACCAACAGACCTTCCAGCACGGGTTCCGCCCTCAGTTTGTCAATGCCGGACTCAATATCCGGGCTGCGGTTTATTTGCATTTGCAGCATGGGGTCAGGGGATCCGGGAAGATATTGAAAAACGGATACCGATCCGGTCTGAAAGGTACCGTCCAGGGACTTGGCATCCGTATTCAGGACCAATTGTATATTGCTCCTGCTTTTAATGCGGGTATAAACCTCTTTGCCCTCTGAAACAAAAACAGGTCCCGGTCGTCCAAGGTCGGTGATTTCTTCTTTAAAGTCGTTGTAGATATCGATTGGAAGGCAGCCGGATTCAAATTTTGGTCCCCTCCCGGTCCCGGAATCCCAGACCAGGTAGAATTGCAGGGCATATCTTCCAGTTTCCAGTCCTGATGACAGGTGGAAACAGCCTTCTGCTCCCAGGGAGTCCAGTTTGAGCAGTTGGCTGTAGAGGGTGATGTGATTGGAATTGAGCAAACGGACATAAAGCAAGACGGGGTTCTTTTCGATCCTGTCGAGGTAATAGATCTTATATCTCAGCGGGTCCCCGGAGACATAGAGGCTCCTGTCCAGGTGTACGCCGAAGCCCTGGCCGGACCCATCCACTACGTCAAACAGGAGGCAGGTCCATAACAAAAGGGATCTCAGGCACCTTTTCACCACCAGTCCGGTTTATCAATGATGGGAAATTGGATCGAATAACAATTGCAGCATCCTTCGAAGTATTTTTCGCTATACCCGAAATACAACCCGCATAAATTATTTCTTTTATCCAAGAGCTGATATTTCCCGGCGAGGTCCGCCTGGACCACCTTCAACCGGAGGAGGTCAACCGATGAAACCTGGAAATATCCCAATACCTTTTCATCTTCCCGGTCCACCCGGTACACATTTCCTTTTACCGACGCGGGGATGGGATCAAAAATGCTTCCGTTTTGTACAGCCACCTGGTTGAGCCTGGAATAATATTCAAAGGCCCTCTGTGAAATCCGGTGCTGGTAAACGGTGAAGTAATGGGTCTCCGAATACCGATAATTGGGTTCCAGGGATTCATACCCTATAGGGTGATTTCGCAATGTTCCCCCAGACAGGTCCTTATTGCTATGGATAAAAAACTGCCCCGGATTGAGCTGCTCGGAAAAATAACATGTCACGGTCGTCCGGAAGGGATTGCATTCCGGCAAGGTGGTAAATTGAAACGCGCTTTGTACGGACCATCTCAAATAAGTTTCCGGCTGATCGGCCGCAAACCCGGTATGAATAAACAACTGGACAGCATCGATGGAATAGGAATAACTATCCTCAATCCTTTCGGTTTCTTTACCGATCTGCCAGTGCAAACTGTCGGCTTGCACTGGGGGCAACATCTTCTCCGGAATGCTGCGGTAACGGATACCCTCTTCCAGGGTGCAATCGATATGGTAGCTGGCTCCGGATTCAGTTAGGGCCGTCCCGGCAGGCAATATATACTGGCCCTCACGGATTTCGATGAAATCCCAGGAGCGGCCGGTGGATTCCACCAGTTTAACCTGAGCAAACGACTCGGGCCGGGAGGCTCCGCCGTTTTCATCCGTTTTGGAAAGAAAGACCATCTGGGCTTCCTCCAGGTTGTTTATCCCGCCGCTGATCACCAAAGTCCCGAATCCTTTGCCTGAAGCAAACGGAATCTCCTCTATACAGGAGGTCAGGTTCGCAACAAGCAAAACTGTCAATATGCCAATTGATCGACGGTTCATTAAAAACGGAAATTATAGGTTATCGATGGCAAAATGGCACCCAATACCGATAGTTTATAAGCCACTGGGGGTTCGTTGATATTCCTGCGGTAGAAAACGGAAAATGCGTTTCTACGATTGTACGCATTGTATACGGAAAAGGTCCAGCTCGCTTTGTATTTCGTAGTCCGGATATTCCCCCTCGTCACCGTAACGGACAGGTCAAGCCGGTGATAGACCGGGATCCTGAATGCATTTCTTTCGGAATAATCAAAAAAATACCCTCCGTCGCCCAGGTAATACTCGGCAACCGGCGCGGTCTGGGGCCGGCCGGAATTGAAAACAAATCGGGCAGACCACGAAAAGGTCTTTCGGATCTGCCAGTCCAAAAGGGCATTGAGAGTATGCGGTTTGTCGAAATTGGAAGCGTAATAGGCTCCCCGATTGATCACTTCATCAGGATAAAGGCCCTCTGATTTTCGCAGGCTCCGGTTGAGCGTATAAGAAAAATAACCTCTGAAATCGCCCAACGCTTTTTTTATAAACAGTTCGGCCCCGTATGACCTGCCTTTCACTGCGAAAATTTCCGTTTCCAGGAATTCATTTCTGAGCAAGCGTGCAAAATTTTTGTATTCAAGTTCGTTCCTGGAATCACGGAAATAAAATTCGACAGAGGTCTCCCAGCGATGGTCCCGCAGGTTTTTAAAAAAACCAAGGGAATAATTGTTTCCCCGCTGTGGGGCAATGTGCTCATTACTCAGTTGCCAGATATCCACGGGGGTGGCCACGGCCGTGTTCGAAATCAGGTGGATATACTGGCTCATTTTGTTATAACTCAGTTTTATGGAAGTCTGCGGGCCGATGGAATAAGCCAGGCTCAGGCGGGGCTCGAATCCCTGGTAGGTTTTGATCCCTGATCCTTTGGAATAATTTGTGGTTCCGGTTACCGCTTCCTTCGTCCTGGGCTGACCGGACTTGTATTCCCGGATCCTGGCAGGCCCGGTTTGCCAATAGAGTGAGTGCCGGTATCCAACGGATAAGTTTAGTTTGTTGGTAATCCTGCTTTCGTGATGGATATATATCGCAGCCTCCCGGCCCGAGGTTTTAGGATAGTATTCTTCCGTCAATGCATCTCCGGCCCTGTTCACCCGGTAATTTTCGTCCTCAGGCAGATAACCGGTCCATTCCGCCCCGGCCTGAAAAAACTGGGATGGGTTGATTTGCCAGGCCAGTCTTGCCTTTGCATTGATAAACCCGAGCCCGGTCCCGATCTGGTATTCCGTTTTGTCCCGATCCGTTTCGGTAAAAAGATTTCGGTTGGTACTTCGGCTGGCAGAAGCGTGCAGGCTCAGTCCGGGCCTTAAGTCCAAATACCACTGGGCCGCGAAGGACAGAGTTTGCCAACCATAACCGAACTGATCTGCATAATCAAATTGATCCTTGCTGGCATAGGTCGAAAGGGTGAGCCCATGCCCGGGTTTAAACTGGTGGTTGACCTTTACACTGAGATCGTAAAAATCAGCCCGGCTATTTTTCAGGTTCGGTTCACGCAACCATCTGAGGATCCAATCGGAATAAGAAAAACGCAGCCCAGCCAACATGGAAGTCTTGTCTTTGATGACCGGGCCTTCGAGATAAACCTTTGAGGACACAGGACCGAGTCCTCCCTGGAAATTCCACGCTTTCATATCGGGATCCTTGAGCTGAATATCCAGGACGGAAGAGATACGGCCTCCATACCGGGCGGGAATATGCCCTTTGTATAGGGACACATGATTGATGGCGTCCGCATTGAATGAAGAAAAAAGTCCAAGTACATGTGACGTATTCATATAAGCTACCCCGTCCTGCAAAACCAGGTTTTGATCGGTATTACCACCACGGACATGGTAGCCGGATCCCACTTCCCCGGTGGTGCTCACCCCTGGAAGGGTAGTCAGGGCCTTTACCACATCGGCTTCTCCCATCAGGGAAGGAAGCCGCTGAATTTCTTTCACGCTCAATTGAGCAAGGCCGCTGGTGGCCTCCTGTAATTTTTGCCGGGCATTGGCTCCTACCAGCAGTTCGGGCAAATCCACCGTAGTTTCAAACAGTCTCAACTCCAGACGGTCATCCCCGAAGACTTTGATGTTTTGATGAAATTCGGAAAACCGGTCTGAAATCACCCGGAGTGAATAGGTTCCGGGTGGGATCAGGATCGTGAATTGGCCGGTGGAATCGGTAGCCGCGTCTGCATCGCCTATCCTGACCACCGCTCCCTCGACCGGGCTTTCGTCCCTGCTGCTCAGGATACGGCCCTGTACCCGTGCAGGCCCCTGGATCGGCATAGAGTCGGGATGGCCAAGGACCAGCCCTCCGGGAAGGTATTCGTTTTCCAGTTTTGCTTTTGTGGACAGATACCGGTTCATATTCTGTCCGCGCACTATGTCGGAGGTAATAAAAAATACCCGGTCGCTGATGGCGATCACCTGCAAACCGGAATTTGCCAATACCACTCGGATCACTTCGTCGGCAGCTTGTTGGCTGAATGAACCGCTAAAAGGTTTCATCGGAATATTTTCCGAGGGGAGATGGTAAATTTTTAGTCCATTAGCTGAAGCCAGGCTATCCAATACATCCTGAATCGGGACGGCGGTAAAAATCCTGGTGATTCCAGACTGGACCGGCCCCTGCCCAAATAAAAAATGCTGATAGCCCGCAAAGACTACCAGCATTTTAATTATTCTGGAAATTC
>CAYOPD010000190.1:0-5282 GCA_964405735.1 uncultured Saprospiraceae bacterium
TAGTGAAGAAGATTTGGAATTGCATATGATCGATCTTCCTGCGGGCCAGTACCTCATAGGGTATTCCATTACAGATGTACACCAGAATGAAGGATTTTTTATAAACGATAATGTTTTTGTAGTTGATTAATGGATTTCCCCTGATTTGGAATTAGCCAAATTTTAAAAATAGGACGAAAAACCAAAACTAAATCCACCCGTCCTTGCCGGAGGATTCCCCAGCAGGTCCCTTTGTCGCTGAAAACGGTAATTGAGCCGGATGACGGTCTGGCCGGAGGGACGGAAACTAAGTGCGGGCACCAGGCTCCATAGATGATCTGAAATGGCTTCGCCTGTAGAAACAAACTTATTTCTATTCCAGTCGACGTATTCCAGCCGGACCGCCAGGTTAATCACGGCATCGTCCCAGTCCAGGACCCGCTGTTTCAAAATGGGTTGAACCAGATCCACAAAGCCGCCATGTTGTTTATTGCCATATTGTTCGGTATAGGTCGGCGGTACATTCACCCTAATCCAGGACCATTCGCCGGTGATAAAAGTATTTAGCCAGGGAAGCGTGCCGTTGAAATCAATGGCAAAAACATCCACTCTCCTTTTCTTATCCAGCCGTAATCCATCTTCCTGGTATTTGTTGTACACTCCACCCATGTAGGAAAGCCCGAGTTCACCCAAATGGTTATGCCTGACCGCGGCTTTACCGGTGAAAAGGGGCAAACCGCTGTGGATTTCTTCAAACCGGTTTGCATTCTTTTTCGCTTCCGCCAGGGAAGTCCTGTTTAGTGAATTGTCTATGATGGATTGGTCAAAATTGCCGGAGAAGTAGGCTTCATAACCAAACATCCAGTCTTTTTGATTGTATTTTCCATAAAGTCCAAATCCCGCATTGCTCCAGGTGGCCGGCAGTAGCTGGGTTGCAGAAACAGGGCGGTCGACAAATTCCCATTTAGGCCCATCGTGATTCTGGTTGAAGGCGCCAATGGGATTCAGGATCACTCCTCCCCTCAGGTTGAGCAGGGGATGAAATTCAAGATCCAGGGCGGCAAATTCAAGGGCTATTTCTTTGGTCCCGTCTTCAAATTCGAGTTCACTGAGAAATTTTAATCTCCTCGTTATCGTCGATGAAACAAAAAGGGTCATGCGCCTGAATTGGAACTGGTGGCCTTCGGATATTCCGTCGGTACCCAGGTGTTGCCAATTGGCTTCCAGGTAACCGCCCAGCGAAACCGGCAACTTGCCTGCTGAGGTAAACGGACGGTTGTATACCGCATCCATGTTCAGCAACTGTTTTGAGCTGTCCGAACCAGGTATCTTCAATAAATCCGGATCGATTTGCGTTTTACCCCGAAGGCAAACTATCCACAAAACAAGGAATCCCAATAAATACCGCATCATGCTTTTTTTAAGGAGATTTTGAGTTGGTTGTTTTCAATGCGCACGGGAAAGGATCTCAGGGCCATAGCTGCAGGCCCGTTTCGGACTATCCCGGAGGAATCAAATTCACTGCCGTGCGCCGGGCATTGCAGCCGGTCTCCAAAAACCTGCAACTCGGTACCCTGGTGGGTACACCGCATCCAAAGGGCACGGTATTCCCGGTCTGTGATCCGGTAAACACAAACCGGGTATTTCAGGATTTCATGGTAAACAATGAGGGATTCTTTGAAGGCCATATTATCACCTTTACCGGATTCAAACTGAATCAGGGGCAGGACCAGATCATCCATGACAATGTCCCCTCTTACCCGCCGGATACTTCCGCATGCAGGTAAGCCCAGGGCCAGTCCACTCAGACAAGCCAATCCGCAGGTTTTTATGAAGGTGTTCCTGTCCAAGGGTCAAAGTGATTTAAGAAACCGGATCAGGGCTTCGCGGTCTTCGACATTCAGTTGATTGAATCTATTTCGACTTGCTTCAGCTTCACCCCCATGCAATAAAATAGCCTCTTCAATACTCCGGGCACGCCCGTCATGCATGAGGAAATACTGACCCCCCTGTGAATTCGGTGACAGGCCCAGGCCCCAGAGAGGAGGGGTACGCCATTCACTGGTTTTGGCGCTGCCCTCGGTATACCCATCGTCCAATGCGCTGCCCATATCGTGGAGCAAAAGGTCTGTATAAGGATGAAAGGTCTTTTCTGACAAGGCAGCAATGGGAGAGGGCCCTGTCCGGAGGGATTGTTTGTGGCAAGTTTCACAACCGATTGCCACGAAAAGCGATTTACCGGTTTTGACCTTCAGGTTCTCCGGGTTTCGTTGAATCGGGGCTTTCAGGGCCTGGAGGTAAAAGACCACCTGGTGAATGGTGAGGTCAGGGATTTCCGGTTCGATTTCCAGCCCGGTGTAAATATCCGTTGGTGCAAAACTGGAAGAAATGCCAATATCCTGGTGATAGGCATTGACGGTCTGATGCATGAGATCGAAGGCGGCAGCTTTTTTTCCAAATCGGGAAATGTACTTTCCATTCCGGCTGATCTTATTGTTTCCAGGTTTAATATAACCAGGTAAAGTGGACCAATTGGGTACACCGGATATTCCATCCCCATTTGCATCTTCGGGATCAGCCATGGCCAACAGGTCTTCATCGGATACCAGCTCGAGGTATCCCAGGCCGGTATTGGCCGGGGGAATAAAGGTGGAACGGCTTGCGCCGGTGGGTATGGTTTCTGCTGCATAACCCGGAATGGCCCGGTGCTGCAACTGAGGTCCTCCCGCATGGAGAAACCGGTTGCCCGTGCTGTCTGTTTGCCCAAAACGAACCAGAGCACTGAAAGGGTGGCCTTTGCCATCTCCGGCATGGCAGGAGCCGCAACTGGTAGCTACGAATAAAGGGCCCAGGCCGGTAGACGAGGTGAAAATTTCATCGTTGAAAGCCCGGTCCCCCGCCAGAAAACGGCTGTTTTGTTCAAAACTCAGGCCCTTCACCGGACCGTCCAGGAGGCTGTCATCAGGGGGCGCAGCAGGTTCCAGGGTACTGCAGGAGATCAAAAGCGCCAGGCTTGGGGTTATACAGGGCAATATCCAGCGGACGATCCGGTGCATTATTCTATTCGTAAAAGTTAAAAGTTAGACAAATCTAACAAATAATTTTATATAGCCCTAATTTATTTTTCATGCCCCGGGAACCCTAACTTTAAGCCATGCATTCCCATACGGAAGAAAATTACCTCAAAGCCTTGTTCAACCTGGCAAATGAGAAAGGCGAGGTGAGTGTGAATGACCTGAGCAAGATCCTGGCCATCAAAATGCCTACGGTAAACAGCATGGTCAAAAAGCTGGCCGGCAAAAAGCTGGTTCATTATGAAAGTTATAAACCGCTTCGCCTCACGGACAAGGGCAAAAAAGAAGCCGGCCTGATCATCCGCAAGCACCGGTTGACCGAGATGTTCCTGGTTCAGAAAATGGGTTTCGGCTGGGAACAGGTGCACGAGATCGCGGAACAAATCGAACATATCCATTCACCCTTTTTTTTTGATAAAATGGATGAAATGCTGGGTTATCCCAAGATTGACCCGCATGGATCCCCCATTCCCGACAAATCCGGCAAGGTGGATTGGATCAGGTATGAAAAATTGAGCGATTGCAAGGCTGGAGATATCGTCAGGCTGGGAGCCGTGATCCATTCGACAGAAGACTTTCTTAAATTTCTCAATAGCCGGAAACTCCACCTTGGCTTAAAAATTAAAATCAAATCTGTGGAAGTTTTCGATGGGAGCATGGTGGTGTCCTATGGGAAGAACTCTACGGAGACGTTGAGTCAGACGGTGAGTGAAAGGTTGTTGGTGGAGAAGATCGGTTGAGTTTAAGAAGTCGGATGAGCACGGAGGCCACGAAGAGCCACGAAGAATGAATTTGTCAATTTCTGGTTTTCGTGGGAAAGCAATACGAGACATCAAATCCAAATAAAAAAATAATCTCCGTGATCTCCTTCACTCCGTGCGAGGTCAAATAGGATTATTATTCTCACCGAGGGCACCGAGAGCAAGGAATTCAATCTTTACGATCCTGCTGTAAATAAATAAAAATCTCCGTGATCTCCTTCTTTCCGCGCGAGCCCAACCCCGTTCTCCGTGATCTCTATTGCCTTGCTGCCGCCCCCAAATCAATATTGCAGAAAAAAAGTTGATCTCCGGAATCAGGGACCTTTACCGCCCTGCCACCCAATTGGTCAATCAAACCCGATTGGGCATTCACTTTTTTATCTCCATAAGCGGCATTCACTTCCAAGATGGGTATACCAAGATGAAATGCCCACAGCTCGGCGGAAGATTCATGGAAAGGACGGTATTTCTGGCTGGTTCCCGAATTGATGGCATGGAAAATGACCTGAGCGCCCATTTCCTTGAGGCGCAGAGGCAGGTAAGGATTGAGAATTGTGGTATATCCGGGTGTAGCCCAGAGATCGTTGCAAACCAGGGCGCCAAAACGCAGTTGGTTCCATTCAAAGGTTTTTAAAATCCCAGGTGTGTATTGTGACATCTCCCCGGTGCCGGGTTTATCCACCGGGCTGCATACCAGGATCTTGGAATGCGCCCCCAGAAAATTTCCTTCCGGGGAATAGATCCGGATCTGGTTGTAACAGAGCCCTTCTTTATCTTTGAAGCAGGTGCCCAGCATGAGGCCCAGCTTCGATTCGCGTGCCAAGACCAGTACTTCATTTAATGCCGGTTCCAATTCCTTTTGATCAAAAGTCGACCGGTAACCGGATAAGGAACCCTCAGGGGTTATCAGAAATGTTGCCTTGCCGGCAACCGCATCGCGGATAGCGGTAAGAATACGTGTTTTATTGGTGGTAATATCATCGCTGACGTTCATCTGCAGGCCTGCCACTCTGAGGTTAACAGGGATTTGTGCTAAAGACAAGTTTGAAAACCCGAGCCAGCAGAAAAGCAGGATACAAGGATGGAATTTCTTTTTCATAATTGTATTTACAAATTACGATAAGATGAGCATTCTGGGAAGAAACCAAGAGTGCGCACGGAGCCAGGGAGAGCACGGAGAAATTTTTTAGGCACCATAAATCGTTTGAAAGCAGTCGGGAATTTTCGATAATTGAAAACTTAAGCCTCCGTGGTCTCCTTTACTCCGTGCGAATCCCACCCTCAAACCAATCCCAATCCCAATCCAATCGCCAGCAAAAACAACATGGCGGTCACCAGCAACTGCACCTGGCTCAGGGTAACCTTTTTCAGGAGCAGGTTGCCCAGAACTGCCCCCAGGAAGGCGGAAAAAGAAGCCAGGATCAGCAGGATTGAATTTTCCATCAGGCCTGAATGCAGGTATTTTTCT
>CAYOPD010000191.1:0-2056 GCA_964405735.1 uncultured Saprospiraceae bacterium
AGTACCTCCGTCGGGACTTTCAGCTTTTCATGAATAGAGCGAATCATTTCTAAAGTCAGCTTTCTTTTTCTGTTCAGAATTTCGCTGGCCCTGCTTTTAAGTCCCACCACATTTGCCAAATCGGATTGGGTATAACCCATTTGTTCCATCCTGAACTTTATGGCTTCAATGGGATCAGGGAATCCTATTGGAAAATGTTGGTCCTCATATTTTTCTATGAGGATACCTAACACTTCAAGCTCGTCGCCCTCAGGGGTGCCTTTTTTAGAATCAAATATAAACTCAAGCCTGGCTAAAGCCCGTTTATAGTCGGTTTCATTTTTAATGGGTTTTATGTTCATCCCTGTCATATTTTGTTTGCATCTATCTTATCATATTCAGTGTGCGTTCCAACAAACCGGATCCAAAGCATTTGATAATCGTAATTGATCTTTACTATTAGGCGGTAATTATTTCCTTTAATGTTAAATACAATTCTGTTTCCAGCTATGAAACTTGCACTGGGATATTCCTTCTTGATATCATTCGGGGTTTTCCATTCAGCCTTACAAGCCTCCTGAAACCAGGCATTCAGTTGCTGTTCACAGTCAGCATGTACCTCCCAGAATTCTCTTAATATCTTTTTAGAAATAACTCTCAATTCAGGTTTCCGGAGGCAAAGTTAATCAAAAGTTCCCGTATTGGGAAATATTAAAAAAATGGGCAGCCCTGAATTCCAATGAAATCGTGGTATTTTTTATCAAAGCCTTACAGTCCGGATCAAACCGTTCAGTGCGGATGCAAATTAATTTCGGGTCGGGGGTCAACGGGGAATACAAAGATCAACCGGACAATGTCAAGCTCATATAATAAGATTCCTGGCGACACATTACCTGCTGTTCAGTGATTATCGCTGACTATAATGACCACGCAAAGGAACCCCGAATGGTTAACAGCCTCCATCCCTGGGTATGGCGTAAATCACCTTGCCTGAAACCGTTAAATTATAAACCTTATTATCAACGGAAGGGAGTATAAGTTTCCATGTTTTTCCCTGGTCCGAGGATCTGAAAATGCCGTCAGGATGACCACAAAAGAAGTTTTCGCCCGCCTGAACAATTGAAGAGATTAAGAGGCTTGGAGGAAGGCCGGCGTCAATGGGCTTCCAGCTTATCCCGCCGTCGTAGGATGCCCGCACCCTTCTCGTTTGGGACTCCGTATTGAAGGTGATGGCGGCGAAACCGCCCCGGATGCGTTCCACGTGAATGCCCACCCCTCCTTCACTGATCACCAGGGTCCAGGTTTCTCCGTCGTCGGTCGATCTCAGTATCCCTCCCTGGCTGGTCGCCAGGAGCACCCCGTCCGACTCCACGCATTTCATCACCCAGCCTCCGTTATGGACTTGTTTCCAGCTTTTGCCACCCTTGACGGATTTATATAGACCCAGGTCGGAGGCGACGAAAACCGAGCCTCCGGCCGTTTCAAAAAGAGTGCGTACCGCCTGGCCTTGAAAATTTGAATACAAAGGCGACCAAGCCCGGGCTCCGTTTATCTTTTGAAACTGGCCTTCATAGCCGTTTGCAGATAAACTCGAATCGCCTGAGTTAATCTTGCGCCGCTCATCGAACAAAATCTCTTTTTCCCAATAAGGAGCTTTGGATTCGGGATTATGGTGATAGATCCCATTTCCATCCCTTAAAAACAGCCCGTGCTCATTTGTAAAAAATCCTTCTTCCTTAAAATTTTCGGGCAGGCCTTCACTCAGGTCATGCCAGCTTTGTCCTCCATCCGTGGATTTAAAAACCAGGTTTTTGGGGACCGGCCGGGTACCATTTGTTTTTTGCAAACACTCTGCGATGGAAGCTTTGGTTTGAATTTCAAAGGCAATTTTGCCGGTAAAGGGGGATTGAATGAAGAATAAAAAGGCGAGAATAAAGATTTTCATGACTAATATGGGTTTGGTGAAACAATGCGGTAAACATACCGGCAGTCAAGGAACCTGCAGCTATATTATAAGTAAAAAGTCGTAAAAGCTTTGTAAAAATTATGTAAAACCTCCGGTATGCAAGGCTTAATA
>CAYOPD010000191.1:2156-5202 GCA_964405735.1 uncultured Saprospiraceae bacterium
CCAGGTCCGTCGGCCAGTCGTTGATCATCAATGCGGATTTTTTTGTTTCATCCTTTTTCAACTTCCAATCGAGGAAGGTCCGGACCGATTCGGCTGAAATTTCAAAACTCTGCCAGGTATTGCCGCGGTTGGCTTTGGGGAAAATATTTGGGAGCTTTTTTTCCCAGAGACCGAAGTTGAGGAAATAAAACTCGGAGGATTGAGGATAGGACTGATATACCCTTTCCGAATATTTGTACCGGTGGGTCAGTTCCGGTTTGACATCGGGGTGGGGGGCGTGGATCACCAAGATCGGTGCGGTGCAGCGCCGTATATCATAATAGGGACTCCGGGAGATCAGACCGGCTTCAAAAGGAGTGGTGATTCCTCCTTCCAAACTGACCAGGGCGGCCAGATCCTTGTCTTTGAAAGCCAGGTTTAGTCCCAGGCTGGCTTGGAAGCCGGTGGCCATCACTGCATACCGCTGTTGCACCGGATAATGGCTGCGCATATACCCCAGGGTGAATTCAAGGTCATGGCTTCCTGTTTCAATTCCAGCGGGGTTGAGTTCAAGATCTTTATTATAGGTGCCCCTGATCCGCGGAGAAGCCACGATATAACCATGCGAAGCCAGGAATTCGCAAAGGATGTTCTGTAGATGGGGCTGATCCGGGTAAAGGATCAAAGGCCAGCGGCCAGGCGCCAGGGTTCGGTCTTTTTGCGCCCGGGTTGTTTCATGAAAGAGCGGGGCAAAAGCGGATTCGAAAAGGCTGGTATCGCCACCCAGACCTGCGATACTTTTGAAAAAAGCCTGCTTTAAAGTATTAAAATCCGTAATGGTTTTCGCCGGTCCTAACCTCAGATATTGAATATAGGGCATGGTGCCCGATTCCTGGTCTTCGGATGGGTACCATAACGCGATCTCCATTTCCCGGGAGGAGTAGCCGGTGTCCGATGTCGCGCAGGAAAGGCAAGGCCTCCCCGGATCCAAAGTCTCGATATATCGGAAGCCGGTTTTATAGGGACCATAGTTCAGGGAAAGGTTCATCCATTCCTGGGCATTCGCCGTGAAGGTCGATCTGAGCAGTATGAATATATATACCGGCTGCCACCAACTTTTTATTGATTCCATTTGTATAGATTATTCGTATTTAAAGTTCATTTAGCGAAGGAGCTCGACCCGGTAAACTCAGGTAATCACCATCAGGATAAATGCCATAGGCATGAACTTCTGTTTCATACCAGTATAAAAAGTTTAATATTTAACCGGTGATTAAATTAACACCGGGCCCAGACATGGGCAATTTGATTCAGTGAGTCATGCCGGGTTGTGCATGAACCATTGTCAATCGTTGATCTTCAAACGTCAAAGCGGTTTCCCGGCTTCCAGTTTTTTTATGGCATCCTGAAGGCTGTTTTTATTCAGGTCATCCGGGGCTTGCGTGAGGCCCATTTTTGCATATTTGAGCGCCTCGGGATAATTGCCCATCGCGGAAAGCCCGCGCATCATGCCGACGGCTGTCGGCCATTTGCCTTCAAATTTCTTATAGTTGGTTTCGAAAATGGCGAGGGCTTCCTTCACTTTTTTCTGAGCGAGCAATTGGCGGCCATAAGAATGCAATTCAAAGGAGTTGGCCTGTTCCACGGCCTGGGCCATGATCTGGTCGGCTTCTTCTTTTTTATTCATCTTGGCCAGGATACCGGCTTTAGTGGATAAGGCGGCAAACGTTTTGAGCCCGCCCAGGTTGGGGTCCGTGGCGGAAGTGATCCAGCTATAGGCCTGGTCCAGGTTGGTGTTGTGGCTCAGGCACCAGGCCGCGGCTGCCTGAAGGCTCGGTGGATCAAAGCCCATAGCCCCGCTGATCTGACTCTTGATGGAAGCCAAAGTGGTGCCATCAATGTCCACTTCGACTTTAAAGGGTATCCTCCAATATTCCCACTCCAGGGCGATCTCGACGGATCGGTCGGTCTGATTGGTGAAGGTATACTCCAGCCGTTCTTTGCTGGCCGGCAGGTTTTTTTGTTGCCGTGTTGCCACTCTTAGGACATCGAGGCTTTTGTCATAAAAATAACTGCCCCAGCCCTTCGTATTATTATTAAATATCAGGATGCAGGAATCCGGGTAAACGGCTATAAAAAAACCGTAATTACCCGCTTTCAGCGGTTTGCCCTGAATGGTGACATCTGTAGAAAAAGACATCGTAGTGCTTTCATTGGCTCCCGCCCGCCAGGGAGATTCCATGTTCGATCCAAAACCAAGGACCGTATATCCATAGGGGACGATGGCAGTGCCCCAGATACTGCCTTCCCTTCCGCGGACTGCGGGCGAATTGTAATGGATCATGATATCAGTCACTCCAACCGTACGGCCAACCGAAGATTTGAGGTTGGTCACATTGGCATCGGGGAGGCGGAGCAATTGGCCGTTCAATGGCCCGGTCTTAAGCAGGACGACCAGGCTTAAAAACAAAATCAAATGTTTCTTTTTCATAAGCTAGGGTTTTTAGTTCAGGATGACATCGAAGTTAAGGTAAAAGTTGCGTGCAAGGTGGATTTTTTGAGGGATTGCGGTATCCCCCGGCAAGGGTGAATTGATGGTCAAGGGTAAAAGGTTAACGGGAAAGGGTTAACGGGAAAGGGAGCATAATTACTTTTTGTTAAGTCGAAGCTTAGCTTCGGCCTTGATGAATTTCTTTGCGCCTTTGCGCCTTTGCGAGCAACAAGTTGAAGATCCGCTCATGAAGTTTAAAAGTGATCTTGGTCGGAGCTAAGCTCCTCCCAAACATATGGGGTAAACGGAAAAGGGTTAACGGGAAAGGGAGCATAATTACATTGTGCGGCTTAGCTTCGGCCTTGATGAATTTCTTTGCGCCTTTGCGCCTGTGCGAGCAACAAGTTGAAGATCCACTCATGAAGTTTAAAGTGATCTTGGTCGGAGCTAAGCTCCTCCTCCTCCTCAACCTCAACCTTAACCTCAACCTTAACCTTAACCTCAACCTTAACCTCTACAGCGGCCGGATCCAGATATTTCTGAACTGGGTATTGTTATTGTGATCCTGTAATGAAA
>CAYOPD010000192.1:0-5047 GCA_964405735.1 uncultured Saprospiraceae bacterium
GACAAAATCAATTTCTTCCTGGCATGGAATTAAATTAGATGAAGGTTGTGTGATATCTATTGATTTAGATGACACTGTAGAAAATAATAGATGTTGTGCTGGTAGTGGAAATAATTTAGTAGGTACAATTCCAGCTTTGAATCTTATATCCCTTACACTTTTAGATCTTTCGGGGAATAAACTTGCGGGGGCTATACCAAACTTTGATAAATTGCCAAACTTAGGGGGACTGGATTTATCTGGCAATAATTTAACTGGGTCTATACCAAATTTTAATAAGCTACCTAATTTAGGATCTCTTGTATTAGCAGGAAATCAGTTAACCGGGTCATTGCCAAATTTTGAGAATCTCTTGTTATTGGGTAGGCTTTTTATCGGGGAAAATAGATTATCCGGAACAATCCCAAATTTTAACCTACCTAGTTTATTAACTCTTGATTTACATGTCAACAACTTGACAGGATCAATTCCTGATTTTAACAACCTACCTCTTTTGTTGACCCTTGATTTAGGTAATAATCAATTAACAGGTGAAATACCAAATTTCAATAAATTACCAAATCTGGAGGGTTTGTACTTGCATGAAAATCGATTGACAGGCACAATTCCTGATTTCAATAAATTACCAAATCTTGGTAGTTTATTTTTATACAATAATCAATTAACATTTTCAAGCCTTATTAAAAACCTGGGTGCGATAAAGCAGCTTATCGAAATTAAAAACAATGCTCCAAATGGTTTCATCTATTTTCCCCAACTAAAAATCTTCTCCGACACCACCATCACCATCTCCTTGAACACCAATTACACCCTCGATCTACTCATCGACGACACCGTCACTACTTCCACCTATACATGGTACAAAAATGATACCCTTTTTAAAACCATCAAAGGCAGCAATAAACTTCCTTTCAGTCCCTTTTCTGCTGCGGATGCCGGTACTTATACCGTGAACATCACCAATCCGTTGGCTCCTCAACTGACTCTGGAGAGTCATCCGATCAGGCTGGTGGCGGGGCCGCAAATGGTATGTGACAGGAGGTCGGATTCTTTGGAGTTGTGGAAATTTTTTAAAGCAACAGGAGGCTCTAAATGGATTGAAAAATGGGATTCCACAAAATCAATTGACACTTGGTATGGTGTTACTCTGACAGCCGGCGGCTGTGTTGAAGGTATAGATTTAGGAAGCAGCCCTGGAAGGCCAGGTGGAGGAAATGGTGTATCTAATCAACTTCCCTTGCTTAATCTTCCGTTTTTAAAGAATTTTATCCTGCATGCGAATAACATGTCTGGAATCATTCCAAACTGGGATCTCCCGAGCCTGGAGCATCTCAATTTGCAGTCAAATAAATTATTAACTGGTCCATTACCTGATTTTAGTAAATTTAATAGTATAAGAATTCTTAATTTATTTGAAAATCCGACATCTGGTGACTTGTCAAAATTAAATAATTTACCATTTCTTGAAACGCTTATACTTTGGCATAATAATTTATCAGGTCCTATTCCAGGAGACTTAAATTTACCTAAGTTAAAATACATGGATATAAGCGGAAATAATTGGACTGGTACTATTCCTGATTTTCAAAATCTCCCTAATTTGGAAGGTTTGTACCTGTATAATGGCCAATTAACCGGACCTCTTCCTGATTTTACAAAGCTTCCAAAGCTCAGAGCGTTAATTGTACATAATCAAAAAATAACCGGATCTATTCCTAATTTTTCAAATCTTCCAGAATTGGAATCATTAGGTCTCCATACTAATTTATTTAATGGAGTTTTTCCAACGTTTGAAAACTGTCCAAAACTAATAGGAATTGACCTCAGTTATAATTTTATCTCTGGAACAATTCCTGATTTCTATAAATCTCATTTAAAATTATCTGAACTGGCTTATGAAGAAAATAAATTTACTTTTCAAAGTATGATTCATAACCTTAGTCTAAACAAGAAACTTGTAGATACCCTAAGATACGCACAGCAAAAGCAAATCTATTCTGATACCACCATCACCATTCCTGCTTGTTCGGAATACATCCTCGACCTCAAAATCGACGACACCGTCTCCACCTCCACCTATACATGGTATAAGGACGGAATTCCGGATACCATCATCAAGGGCAGCAATAAGCGCAGGTTTACCAATTTTAGTCCAGAAAAAGCAGGTACCTATACCGTCCGGATTACCAATCCCCTGGCTCCTCAGCTGACCCTGGAAAGCCATCCCATCAGGTTGCTTTCCAGCCTTATACCTGTTATAAATCCGATTCCTTCACAAAGGGTCTGCGAAAAATATATACTTCCCAAGCCCTCCGGGACCAATCTTGACTCCTTGTATTATTTTGCCGGACTAAATGGACAAGGCCAAAGATTCGCCATTGGCGATACCATTAGGAGAAGCATGAAACTATTTGCTTACCAAAATATTGGTGGCTGTTCTGTACAGGATTCTTTGATACTTACTGTCGTGGACAGTACAACGACGGAATTTATTTTATCCGATTCTCTGACTTGTGTTGGAAGCCCTATTTCCGCTAACCATATCGGAGTCCGAGGGCCTGAGACTACCTTTACCTGGTCTTTTAGTGGTTCTACAGAAGTATCCTTCGGGGGTGCTAACGCTGACCAACGGTGGGATCTTGGTCCAGGGACCTATCATATTACCGTGAGTGGAGAAACAGGGATTTGCGATGGTCCACCAACCACGCACTCAGTCAGGATAGTAGACACCCTGGCTCCTTTGAAGGACTTACTATGTACAACCCAAACCGATCAAATTGTTTTTAATTGGGACCCTGTGCCAGGAGCTTTGGACTATGAAATCCGTTCTCTTACGGGTCAGGTTGGTATTCGAAATGGAAACGAAATGACTTTCCTTAATCTATCAAGGGGTACGGAAGTGGGAATTATGGTGACTCCTCTTGGAGGTATTCCGTGCGCTAATGGCCAGCATGCATCTTTAACTTGTTCAACTACCATAAAATGTGATCTGACTCTCAATGATGATCACTATTCCGGAAAGTATAGAACTCCCAGGCTGTTTGACATACTTGCGAATGATGATATTCCTGAAGATGGTCCTTTGGACATTAATATTGAAAATCCAAAGAACGGATCCGTCATCTATTCGAGGTCCACAGGACGAGGAACATATACTCCAAATTCTAATTTTATAGGAACGGAAAAATTGATCTATTCTGTTTGTATTCTCGATTGCTCGGATAGTTGTAAATCTGCAACATTAGAATTTGAAGTGGACGGCCCCTGCGGGAACCGCAACAGCATCGTCCTTCCCAATGTGATCTTCCCTACCGGCTCCGGAGCCAATCGCTATTTTATCGTAGAAGCCATTTCCAATTGTCCGGGTGCCTGGGGACCCAAGCCACATAAACTCCAGGTTTTCAATCGCTGGGGGAATGAGGTCTACCGGAACGACAATTACCTCAACGACTGGTCCGGGACGAATACTTCGGGGCAACCCCTGCCGGAGGGGACTTATTATTATTTGCTGGATCTGGGGTCGGTGGCGGCGCCGGTGAGGGGGTATGTGGTGATTATGAGGTGAGGATAGATGGCTGGTGGATAGTGGTCAATGGGTGATGCGCCTTTCCGGGCAGATTGCCGGTTCTCATGGAATTTGGACTTGCTTTTGCTTATAAAAAATTCTCTATTCCTGCTTCGGAGTATAACAGCTCAGGAGGTAACGGCTTTTTTGAAAGCTGATTTAAAGATTTTAATCCATTTCCAATCAAATTTCAAGCCTGGTATTATGGATTATTATTTAAAATTCCATAGCGGTTATTTATTACCTTTAAAAACTCATTATGAATCTTTTGCCCATAATATTTTCAGTCATGGTTTGTCGGT
Organism: uncultured Saprospiraceae bacterium; assembly: GCA_964405735.1. Taxonomy (GTDB): domain Bacteria; phylum Bacteroidota; class Bacteroidia; order Chitinophagales; family Saprospiraceae; genus JADJLQ01. The sequence continues at coordinate 3,868 of CAYOPD010000192.1, forward strand.
TGCAAAACTCATTAGTGCCACAACATACTCTGGAAAGCCGGTCCATCCAAATAAACCCAATGAATAGCGAACAGGATTGTTCTAATGCCCGGGTATTAAATATCAGTCCCTGCCTCTCGATCATAGATATTGATTCTATTTCAGGCACCGGTAATGAAAAAGATGAAGCCGATAATTCCTGTCTCGATTTTAATAATTCAGATCCACGAAATATAAGTCAGAAATAAATTCACTTTGGTTTAAGTGGACGGCGTCCGATACTTCCATTATAACTTTTACCATTACCTCCAAATTAGCCAATATTGATATCGATTTTGCTCTTTTCGAGTTAAAAGATGGAATGGAAGGTTGCACCACAAAAAGAATGATTAGATGTAATGCTACGGGATGCATTAGAACGGTTGGATTAAACGAGTCTTCTACAGATATTGAAGAATCGCCAAATTGCGATCCTGGTGAGGACGGGTTCTTAAAAGCTCTTCAACAAATTCCTGGTATGTCATATGCTTTGTTGATAAATAACTTTACCAACAGTAGTGGATATTATTTACAGTTTTACCCAAAAAATATACTACTTAAACCTGACCAGTTTAAAGGAAAATTCCAAACAGACCTTCCTTTTAAAGTACTTGCTAATGATAATATTTCCAATACCCTTCCCATCCAGATTAAAATTGAAAATCCTGCGAATGGAAGACTTGTATATAATCAATCCAATGGAGAAGGTAAATATATTCCTAACCAGGGATTCTCCGGAAAAGAGATCGTACGTTATTCAGTTTGTCTATTAGATTGCCCCAGTAATTGTCAAAATTCTACCATCGAATTTGAAGTCGCCCCTAAATGTATCGACCGAAACAGCCTCGTTTTGCCCAATGTCCTCTTTCCCAGTAGCCCTTCCGGTAAAAACCGCTACTTTATCGTCGATGCTATAAAGCATTGTTCTGATGCCTATGGTCCAAACCCACACAAACTCCAGGTCTTAAATAGATGGGGCAGTGAGGTCTATCGAAATGATAATTATCTTAACGATTGGGATGGGACGACTACATCAGGCCAATCGTTACCAGCAGGCACCTACTATTACTTGCTGGATCTGGGCTCGGTGTCGGCGCCGGTGCGGGGCTATGTGGTGATTATGAGGTGAGAGGCCCGAGGCTAGGGGCAAGAGGTTAGAGGT
>CAYOPD010000193.1:0-5008 GCA_964405735.1 uncultured Saprospiraceae bacterium
GGGATGAAGCCGGTCTCTTCGATTATTGTAATACTTATATACAAATTCAGGATGGGATTGGAAATGTCTGTCCGGATACCCTGTCCAGCGTAAAAAACAAAGTGCCGGTAAGCCTTCCTGTGGCACAATCAACCGGATCGAATATTCTCGGTAGCAGAATACAAGGCCCCTCCCTGGCAAATAAAGAGGAGGTTTTGCTTCAGAATCTTCCCAATCCCTTTCATTTATCCACCCGGATCCGTTTTGTTTTGCCCCATAATGAAAAATACAGGCTCCGCATTATGGATTTAACCGGTAAAACTTTGTGGACCCGGGAAGGCATGGGCAAGGCCGGAAGCAATGAGGTTCTGGTTAATGAGGCTGAATTGAAAGGTGCAGGATTGTATTATTATTCCATTGAACTGGAAAAGGTGCAGGAGACAAAAAAGATGATTCTAAGCCGTTAATAAAAAAGATACAGGGTGAAACCGAACAAATGCTTGTTTTTCTTATGGATCGCGGTGCTGGTGCCGGCAAGCCGGATCAGCACATTTGCCCAAAACAAAAAGGCAATGATATATCCCTCTGTGATAGGCACGGCAGGGGGTACCCATACCGGGGGAAAGATAAGCCTGGATTGGACACTGGGGGAAGGTTTTGTCGAAATCAATAGGAATGTAGATCATTGGTACACGGAAGGATTTCACCAGCCGCAGTTGGTCGCCAGGCAGTTGTCTTCGTCAACCAGGGGATATGAATTCAAAATCTTTCCCAATCCGGCCAGTGAATTATTAAACATTTTTATAACCGCCGAAGTGGAGGAGACCTTGAATCTGAAACTGATGGATGTAACAGGAAGAATCATTTTTAACCAGGTGGTGGCGCCCCGCACACCGGCGGTGCAAATGATTTTAAAACACATCCCGGAAGGCATGTATATGTTATCAATTGTGAATCCCGGAGGTTACCGGATCCATTCGTTTAAAATCATGAAACTATAAAACCGATTACCACACGATAAGCAATAATATGAAAAAGCTGTTTTTCATCCTGGGTCTTCAGATATTCATCCTGGCTGCCGGCTATGCTCAGTCGGTTCCCAAAGGCATGAATTACCAGGCGGTGGCCCGGAACCTCAAAGGGGAAATCGTTTCCAACCAGAAAATAAGTTTAAAAATCAATCTGTTTGGCAATGAAGGGAACCAGCGATCAGACTATTACTCCGAAATCCACGAAGTGACCACCAATGCCCTGGGATTATTCAACCTGGTCGTCGGGGAAGGATTGAAGAGCCTGGGTGAATACGGATTGGTTCCCTGGAACTCAGAGAATATCTGGATGGAAGTCGCCATAAAAGATCCGGGGCAATCCGGATTTACCGCCGTTAGCAGCAGTCAATTGATGGCAGTGCCTTACGCGATCTATGCCGGCACTGCAGGCCAGATACTGGATAAACAAAAGACAGAGACCACCACCTTTGCCCCCCCGGAACCAGGGGTTATTTCAACCGAATGGTCCGTATTCGGAAATGCCAAGACGGATGCCAGCGGCAATATATTCCGGCTCAATTCTTTGGGAACCACAGATTTTGTAGATCTGATCATGATCACAGACAACATTGAAAGGATGCGGATATTGCCCTGGGGGGATATCGTCACTAAACTGAATTTTGAAATCGGCCAAAACCTCAATATCGGTCAAAACCTGAATGTAGGTCAGAGCGCAAACCTTGGAGACTCCCTGATCGTTAAAAAAAATGTATTGCTCAATACCGTGTCGGGTTCCACCATAGTTTGTGGTCCCTTTACGGTTGCGGGATTAAGTCCGACCCTTTTTACCGGTACCCTGACGGTCGACAAAGCCACCGATCTGAATACCTCATTGAATGTGGACCGGTCCACCCATCTCAACAACCGTCTTTCTGTGACCAAAATGAGTCCCACTAAATTGAGCGGCACTTTGCGGGTGGATGCTACCACCAATCTCAACGATGCCGTGAATGTAAACAATATGAGCCCGACCTATTTGTCCGGTACCTTGTTGGTCGATTCCTGCTCAACATTTAATGAAAAATTGAAAATATTATCCGCTTATCAGATGGATACCACCACCGGGGCGTCACCAAGCGGTTCGCTGCAGGTGAGTGGAGGGGCTTATATAAGAGAAAATTTATACGTCGGGGGGGTGTCAAAATTTGGGGGCCCTGTAACCTTTGCGGGTGCGGTAACCATCCAGGATCCTACCCAATCTACGGACCCCATGACCGGCGCTTTAAAAGTGTCAGGCGGAGTCGGGATCGGCCTGAATCTGAATGTGGGGGGAGCCGCAATGATAGGGGGGATGCTGACGATAAAGGATTTGTCTCAGTCCTTTAATGATTCCACTGGCGCGCTTAAGGTCCTGGGAGGAGTGGGAATACGTAAAAGACTTAATGTTGGAGGGGCCGCGTGGTTTGGAAATAATCTTACCGTGAATGGGGTGACAAATTTAAATGGTGGCTTAAACGTTACGAACGACAATGCTTTTGTAGCGGACTTCATAAATATAAGCAATGCTAATGGGGTAAGCATAGAAGTCGCGAATCCTGCACCGGGTTGGAGCAACAACTTTGTTGAATTTCGGAATTCAAATGGGGGTATTGTGGGAAGGATTGAAGGGGAGAATGCAAATGAATTCATGCAAAATCAAAGATATATAAATCAGCTTGCGGAATACAACACGGCAATTTTACAAGCCGAATTTCTGGTGGCCCAAATGTCGGCAAGCCTTGCCGCAGCCATAACCGGAATTGTTACCGCCGCTGTGTCTTTTTCTGTATGCGTAGGTTTGGGAGTCTGTTCAACGTCTCCTAAATTCAGCATGATTGCCAGGGCCGTTGCGATGGCTGGCATCTATGCAGGAGGACTTGGCGTGGTCATCTACCTTAAGATAACCGCTGATAAAACAAAAGATGATTTTGTCGCTTACAGAGCGAGCCAGGTCGGGGTAACCTACGAGTCCGGATCGGGAGATTATGCTGAATGGATACCCATGGCCGATCCCACAGAACCGTTATTGCCCGGATACATCGTGGCTGTTAATCAGGGTAAACTAACAAAGAACACGGATCGATTCGACAAATTGTTTGTAGTATCTACAAAACCCATTGTTTTGGGCAATGCGCCGGAAAAGGATCAAAAGAAAAATTATGAAAAAGTGGCTTTTATGGGCCAGGTGCCTGTTTATGTTGATGGCAATGTAAATGCGGGGGACTACATCCTTCCTTCCGGCCGGAATGATGGCTTCGGCCGGGCAGTGAACCCTGCCGATATGGGGGCAGAAGACTATGCAAAGATTGTTGGTGTGGCCTGGTCCTCATCAAGAAAAGAAGCCTTAACCGTCAATGTGGGACTTGGATTGAATGGCGGAGAATTTGGCAACGAGGTAATGGAACAAGATCGCCTGATTGAGGAATTGGAATCCAGTTTCAATGAATCCAACGCAGCTCTTGCCCGGCTGTTACCCCGTTTTAGGAAAGCTGCCAAAGCAGCCGGAATTTTTGAAAACGAAGAGCTTGTCAAACCGGCAAATCTTCAAATGGCTGAGGCAAAGGCTGTTAATAATCCTCATGGATCAATAAGCCATGTTTTAAATTTCTTCAATATATCGGATGACCAGATCATGGAGATGACAGATATGGCAGTCAAGTCTCTTCCCTTGGAAACTGGCAACAAAGAAGTCGATGACCTCTTGTCAAAGTTAAAAACGGATCCGGGATTTAAAACGCAGTTTACAAAGGAAGTCCGGAGTAAGTTCCTGGATGGAATCCAAAAAGAATTTGAAAAATGGAGGCCCCGACCATAAGGATGGCATAAAAAACATATTTAATGCAGGTTGTAACCATGATGAAAAAGCTTTTTATTGCACTGATCCTACAAGCAACGGTTCTGCTGGCGGCTTATGCACAGGTGATCCCCAAAGGGATGAACTACCAGGCGATTGCTCAGAATACAAAAGGAGAAATCATCCCCCATCAGAAAGTGTCCCTGAAAATCTACTTGTTCAGCCAGGAAGGCCAACTGCGCACTAACCATTACAGCGAAGTCCACGAAGTGACCACCAACGCTTCCGGATCATTCAACCTGGTCATCGGGGAAGGGATAAGGGACCAGGGCGAATTCGGATTGATACCCTGGAGCACTGAAAACATTTGGATGGAAGTAACCATTCAGGATAAAGGCCAGGGCGGATTTGTGTCCATCAGCAGGAATAAATTGCTGGCCGTGCCTTATGCGCTTCATGCCGGCACAGCGAATAAGCTGTCGGAGAAATCTGTTGCCCAAAATTCAGGAGCAAGCCCACCCGAGCCCGGAGTAATTTCAGATCAATGGTCGGTATTTGGCAATGCCAAGACGGATATGAGCGGCAATCCCTACCACATCAATGCCCTGGGTACGACCGACAAGGTAGATCTGATCATGATTACCAATAATGTGGAAAGGCTCCGGATGCTGACTTCCGGAGACATTATCACCAAGCTTAATTTTGAAATCGGTAAAAACCTGGATGTAAACAGGAACCTGCAGGTGGGATTGAGTACCACGATTGGGGATTCCCTGGTGGTGAAAAAAAATGTATTACTGAACACCATGTCGGGATCAACCGTCAATTACGGCCCATTTACGGTCTTCAACCAAAATCCGGTTTTGCTCACCGGTAAACTTACGGTGGACCAGGGCACGACCCTGAAGTCCACCCTGAATGTGGACGGCCCAACGGATATAAACGCCCGGTTTTTTGTAAACAATATGAGCCCGACACACCTTACGGGCACCCTTCAGGTGGATTCTATCACCAATCTGAATGATGCTCTTCATGTGAACAACATGAGCCCAAGTTATTTGAGCGGGACATTGCGGGTGGATGACAGCGCTACTTTTATGGATAAGGTGAAGATCCTGTCCATATACTCTACCGATACTTCTGGAATGACACCCGCAGGTTCCCTGCAGGTAGGGGGAGGAACTTATATAAAAAAGAATTTTTATGT
>CAYOPD010000194.1:0-4947 GCA_964405735.1 uncultured Saprospiraceae bacterium
ATCAGCTATCAGACTTCTGACTACTAACTACTGACTACTGACTTCTGTTCCCTGAATCCTTCGTAATTTAAAGCCATGAATGGTTCTGGTCTTCGAAGGGCTGAAAGGATTAACATTGTTTTAATTTATGTACTTACCTGTTATTCTTTTCATTTAACAGGCCAGGTCAACTCAGTCAATTCCAGGCAATACACCGAACTCGACGGCCTGCCCTCGGCGGAAGTCGGAGAAGTTTTGGTGGACCGTTTTGGTTATATCTGGGCAGGGACCATCAATGGCCTGGCCCGCTATGACGGATATGAATTCAAACGGTTTTTGAACAATCCAAATGACCCCTATTCTATCAAAGGACTGGTGGTCTGGTCCCTGTATGAAGACAGCAAGGGAATGATATGGGTCGGGACTTCCCCCAGTTACCTCAACCGGTATGATCCCGCTACCAGGGCTTTCAGGCAGTTTGAATTCGCACACCTTATAGATCATCCGGATAATGTGGAGGTGGGAATTTCCGCCATTTGCCAGGATGATTCCGGAAGACTTTACCTGGGTGTTTCGACCAATTTTCAGGAAACCATACACGGCGCACTGCTTTACAAAGATGCCGGGGACTCGGCGATCAGGGTGTTTCCGGTACCGGACAGCATAGACATCCTGAATACCTATCTCATTAAAAAAGACCCTGCAGGCAATGTTTGGCTGATCTCCTACAATGGGGTGTACAGAATTGACAAAGATCGAAACTTGACATGGATGCTTAACCCGGAAGAGGCGACAATGAGAGGGTTTTTTCCTGTTGACCTCCAGCCCGGCCAGGATGGACATATCTTGATGGTCAGCACCAGGGGGGATATTTTGGATTTTGATCCTATGGACCAGACTTACAGGATCTTTAAGCAACCTGGTTTACGACCCGAATATTATTTCAGCAGGATGGTGAAAGACCGGAATGACAATCTCTGGATAGGGACCATGCAGGGACTCAATTATTTTGACAAGGCTTCAAAACAATTTTCATTATTTTCGGATCAGGCCAAGGAATTCCCGGCAAACACCATGGTCCGGGACCTTGAATTTGATGATTTTGGCAATTTGTGGGTCGGGACCCACCGGAATGGGTTATATATTTTTTCGGGAAAACCTGAATTTAAAAGTTATACGTCTTCCAGCCCAGGGGCCCATGCTCTTACTTCGGGTTGGGTAAACAAAATCATCGAATCTTATGATGGTACCCTTTGGATCACTACCGGGGGAGCAGTAGATGTGGCCGGATTGAATCACCTGGACCTGAGGTCAGGTCTGAATCAAAAGCTGACTTTTCGCGATTTAGGAATTCCAAATGAAGGGATCACTTCGATCCGGGAAGCCGGCCCGGGTGAATTGTTCATTGGAACCTTCAATGGATTGTTTAATCTCTCCCTTCGCACAAAACGAATCATACCCCTTCATTTGAAGGGTTTGGAAAGGATAGGTCCAGATGCGCATCAACCCATTGTCCATCATTTTCTGGAAGATAAAAACAAGAATTCATGGTTGTGTACGGTACATGGAGTGTATAAACGGACCGCAGGCCGGGACAGTTTTCTCAGATATAATCTAATGGCCTTGCCGGGTGGAGATGCCAGCAGCAATGAAGTTACGGGTGCTCTGGAAAGCAGAAAGCATCAAGGTTTATGGCTGACAACGAACAACGGTTTGTTTTTTTACGATTTCAAATCCGGTTCCATCAAACGTCATGGGGATGGCCAGGCTCACCGGGACCGGTTCATCAGCCAGGACATCAATTCCATTTATGAAGATTCCTCCGGGATCACCTGGGTGGGAACCTGGCAGGGCGGGCTTGCACGGTATGATCCGGATAATAAAACGATCCGGAATTATACTCTGGATGACGGCCTGCCCTCCATGAGCATCCAGGGGATCCTGGGGGATGAAAAAAACAGGGCACTCTGGCTGAGTACTTTTGAAGGCCTCAGCCGCCTGGATCTGGACGAGGAAAGATTTTATAATTATTCCCTGGCGGATGGAATCCAGAGTCAGTTGTTTGCAGACGGATCTTACCTTAAAACTTCCGGCGGGTTTATGGTTTTTGGAGGATCCAATGGGATCACGGTTTTTAATCCCTCCGATTTGATGCAAAAGTCCGTACCCCCCAGGGTTTATCTTACCGACCTGAAATTATTCAACCGATCACTGCTTCCCGGAGGGGATTCCCCCCTGAAAAAAGCAATCTACGAAGCAAAAGAGGTTATCCTGAATTACAACCAAACCAACCTCACCCTGGAATTTACAGGACTTCATTATGCCAATCCTTCAAAAAACCGTTATGCCTATAAGATGGAAAATTACGAGGACCAATGGCGGGATATCGGCAATCAAAGGGTCGCTTTTTTTCCCAAACTTCCTTCCGGCCAATATGTCTTCCGAGTGAAAGCGGCCAATAACAACGGCGTATGGAATGAAGAAGGCGCCTCCCTGAAGATCATCATCCGACCTCCCTGGTGGAGGACCTGGACGGCTTATATCCTTTATGGGCTTGTCCTCCTCGCCGCTGGCTATGGAATGTTCCGGTTGTTCCGGCTGCGATTGATACAGAAAGAACGGGAAAGATCGCAGGCCAGGGAACTGGAGCAGGCCCGCGAAATTGAAAAAGCGTATAATGAATTGGGTAAGGCACATGAGTCCCTGAAGGCCACCCAGGCCCAACTGATTCATTCTGAAAAAATGGCTAGCCTTGGAGAACTTACCGCCGGCATTGCTCATGAGATCCAGAACCCGTTGAACTTTGTAAATAATTTTTCGGAGGTCAATTCGGAATTGATTGTCGAAATGAATGAGGAAATCCAAAAATCGAATTATGAGGAGGTTAAGAATATCGCAAAGGATATTTCTGAAAACGAACAAAAGATCAACTACCATGGTAAACGGGCCGATGCCATCGTAAAAAGCATGCTCCAGCATTCCCGGAATGCCAGCGGACAGAAAGAGCCCACCGACCTCAATGCCTTGTGCGATGAATACCTGCGCCTGAGTTACCACGGCCTCAAGGCCAAGGATAAAACCTTTCAGGCGGAATTCAGTGTGGACCTTGATCCGGACCTTCCCAGGGTGGCTGTGGTGCCCCAGGAAATAGGAAGGGTATTCCTCAACCTGTTTAATAATGCTTTTTATGCCGTAACGGCCAAATGCAGGGCCCTGTCCGGGACCAAGGAATATAAACCCACGGTCAAAGTCTCTACCAAATGGATCCAATCGGCAGGCGGGGATCTTGCGGAGATACGGATTGAAGACAATGGCCAGGGCATCCCGGAAGAAATAAGGGAAAAGATCTTTCAGCCCTTTTACACCACCAAACCGACCGGGGAAGGGACGGGGCTGGGATTGTCATTGGCTTATGATATCGTAAAAGCACATCATGGTGAAATCCAGGTCGATTCCAGGGAATCCGAGGGATCGGAATTCATTATTCGTTTGCCTGCCCAGTGACCCCCTCACTTAAGTGACCCCCTCACCCGGCATGAGAGGATTTAAGAAAGAATAATGAATGACATTGATTTGGAACAACTTACCTTAGGAACACCATGATGAGGATGTCTTTTCATTGGTCATATCTGACCGGTCTGTGGATCTTGGCCACCTCCTTGCACTCCCTGCGGACCGGGGCCCACCCCCAGGATACGGTCATGATACGGGCCGGACAGATCCGCCAGGCGACCATAGATCAATTGAGGGCTGAATCAGCGCAATCGGTCAGGCCGGAAGATAAATTGAGAATCCTGGACAGCCTGTCCATGTACTATCTCTACTTTTCGAGGCAGACGGACAGCGCTCTTATTTGTGCAACACAGGCGGTAGACCTGGCCTTTCCGCTGGCTGATAAAAGGCCCCTTATCCTGGCTTATGCCCGCAGGTCCAATTATTTCTGGCAAAAAACCAATCTGAAAGAGGCCCTGGAAAATGCCTACCATGGGATCAAATTATCCACTGAGCTTGGGATTCGGGATTATTTATCCACCCATTATCAAAACCTGGTCAATATCTATATGCAGATGGGCAATTCGGAACAAATCTGTGCAAATGCCAGGCTGCAATTTGAATTCCTGGAATATAACCTGGATCCTTTTTATAACCAGGAAATCCTCGCCCTGGCCAATCTCGGAAACTGTATGATCCAGCAAAACAAGGGCGATTCCGCTTTCCATTATTTGGAAATGGCATTGAAAAAAAGTAAAACCTCGCAGGATCCGGTGGCAAGAAATACTACATTATGGTTTTCAGGAGTCTTGTACCATCAAAACGAAAAATACCGCCAGGCGGATTCGGTGTTTCACATCGGCCGTCTGTCCTGTCTCGCTGCTTTTGACAATCAGAACCTGGATGCCATATACTGGGAATTGGGTAATAATTACCGGATGATGAATGATCTGGATAAGGCCATCCGGTACACTTGGTTTGGGTTGATCAATTCCAGGTCGATCCAGGACCATTTTGCCACCCTCCTCCATTATCGCCTCCTGGGCCAATGTTATGAGGCCCTGGGCAGGCAGGACAGTGTCCTGCACTATCTGAAGCTGACCAATGAAATCAACGATGAATTGTTCAACGCCAGCCGGGTTTATGGGATGAACGAAGTCGCCTTCTCGGAACAGATGCGTCAAAGGGAACTGGTTGCCGCTCAAATCCTCGAAAAGGAAAAACAAAAAAGCAAGTTGAAATTATACGGTTTTGGACTGGTTTCCCTGTTTTTGGCCCTCGCAGGCGGTTTTCAATGGCGATACCGAAAGCAAAAACAAAAATCCCTGGAAGTGCTGCAAATTCAGAAAAATGAAACAGAAATGGAAAAGCAAAGGGCGGTATCCGCCTTGGAAAACCTGAAAGCCACCCAGGCTCAGCTCATCCAATCAGAAAAAATGGCCTCCCTGGGTGAGCTAACCGCAGGAATAGCCCATG
>CAYOPD010000195.1:0-4857 GCA_964405735.1 uncultured Saprospiraceae bacterium
GCCGCTCTGATCATTGACCTCGCGAGGTCCTTCGGAAAACATTCTTTTTTACATAGCGTGTTGGCCGTGGTTTTTGCACCTTTTTATTCCCTCTACCTGGGATTGGCTAAAAATGAAAAATACCAGGGCCCCATCCTCACCCAGGAACAGGAATTTTACGCCAAACTCAAAGAAGCCCAGGATAAAAAAGACAATAAAACGGTCAGCAAACTGCAGGCTTCCAATCCCTATAAAAAAGGGGCGGTCCGGGAATGGGCGGAATCCATCATCTTCGCCGTCTTTGCCGCGGCCTTTATCCGGATGTTCCTGATCGAGGCCTATATGATCCCTACCTCTTCCATGGAAGGCAGCCTCAAGGTGGGTGATTTCCTTTTTGTGAGCAAGGCGCATTACGGGATCCGACTCCCCATGACCTTTGTCATGGTTCCCCTCCTGCACAACCGCATTCCTTACCTGGAAACCGAATCCTATCTTAAACAACCCAGTTTTAAATACAAACGCCTGCCCAAACTTCAGGAGGTCAAAAGGTATGAGCCCTTCGTCTTCAACTGGCCCGTCGGGGACAGCGTGTACCTGGCCCCGGACCGGGCATTCACGGCCGACCAATACCGCCGGGAACCCTTTGTACGCCAGGCCGTGCGCAACGCCAAACTGGTAACCCGGCCCGTCGATAAAAAAGACCATTATATCAAACGCTGTGTCGCCATTCCGGGAGACAGCCTGAAAATCGTCAACAGGCAATTGTATATCAACAACCAGCCGGCTTATAACCCGGAACATATGCAGTTTATGTACCGTGTATTGTCACCCAGCAACCAGCTCAATCAACGAAAGCTGGATGAACTGGGCATCAACCTCTCGGAATCCATGCCCCAGATGGGCGTATATTTCCTTGACAGCCTGCAAAGGGCCAAAATCCAGGCGATGGATTCTTCGATCATTATTCAACCGGTACCCCAGGAAGCCAGGCCGCTCTTCCCTTATGATACCCCCCTGTCCCAGGGATGGACCATGGACAATTATGGCCCCATCTATATTCCCAAAGCCGGTGCCACCACTCCATTGACCCTGGAAAACCTTCCTCTGTATGACCGGATCATCGGCGTTTATGAAAAAAACAAACTGGAAGTGAAGGACGGCAAGATCTACATCAATGGCACGGAAGCTGCCAGCTATACCTTTCAACAGGATTATTACTGGGCAATGGGAGACAACCGGCACAATTCCGAAGATTCCCGCGCGTGGGGTTATGTTCCCGCGGATCATATCGTGGGCAAGCCCCTGTTTATCTGGTTTTCCACAAAAAATGGTAAACTTGCCAATGGAATAAACTGGAACCGATTGTTCACTTCAGCTAATAAAAAATAATGCATCCCCGCCGGTGCTTGATATTTTTTACCCTCCTGCTTACCCGGCTGGAAGCCCAGGTGCCGGCGACCCAACTGTATGAGTTCCGGGTACAAAAAGGGGAAACGGGAAAATTTGTGGTTCATTCACCCCGGTACCTCAGCGCGTTTAATGAAGGAGGTTACAACAATCAACCGTTTTTTATCAACGATTATGAAATCCTGATTACCGTCCAGGAGAAAGGAGCCGGACAGACCGATATCTTTAAACTGAACCTGGGCCTGAATACCATCCAGCCCCTGACCCGGACCAGCCTCAGCGAATATTCCCCTACCCTCACCCCGGATGGAAAATACATATCCTGCGTGAGGGTGGATGTCCAGGCGACCGGCCTTCAAAGGCTGTACCGCTATGAGCGGAAACCAAAAGGCAAAACCATCAGTCCGCTGCCGGACATTAAAAACGTCGGTTACCATGCCTGGCTGGATGACCAAAACGTAGCCCTCTTCCTGGTCGGCAAGCCCCACCAGATGGCCCTGGTCAATATTGAATCCAAAGATCCCCTGCTGTTTACCTCTGATGTCGGTCGCTGCATGACACGGAATGCTGCCGGCCACCTGGTCTATGTGCACAAAATCTCGGAGACCTACTGGTATATCAAGGAATACGATCCGCTGATGCAAAGGTCGATCATCCTGGCTGAAACCTTGCCGGGCTGTGAGGACTTTGCCATGTCTTCCGAAGGGTATTTTTTCATGTGCAAAGGCTCCAAATTGTATGTCATGCATCCTGAAAAGGAAAAGAGCTGGAGCGAAGTTGCCGACCTTAAATTCTTCGGCCTTGATTCCGTGAGCAGGATGGCCTTGCGCGGGGACCGCCTGATCCTCGTAAATCAGCCCGCCCAATGAGACTGGTTTATACCGTCCTCTTTTTTTTGCATTTTTTACCACTGATCGGCCAGGTCCATTCCTACAAGGAGGAAATCAAACAATACCGTTCGAAAAACTGGGCCGGCCTCTTTGCTGATCCAAGAACGACCGTGAAACCAGGCGACAGTGTTTACCTCCGGTATTATCACGTAAAAGAAACCCATAAAGTATTCTGTGAAGTGGAGTTGTTGCAGGACCAGCCTCCTTTTCCAATGCCCACTTACAGCGGGCAGGAAAAGACTTTCAGGCGTTATGCCGTTCTGCATTTTAAGTGGAAAGGCAAAAAGGTTAGCCTCAGCGCCTATAAAAACCTTCAGTTGCTTTCCCCTCTTTACCAAAACCACTTATTTATCCCCTTTAAGGACATGACGACCGGCAAACATACTTATGCGGGAGGACGTTACCTGGATATCCAGGCCACCGCCATTCAAAACGGCCGGCTGCTCCTGGACCTCAACCGGGTTTACAATCCCTGGTGTGCTTACAGCGATGGATACAACTGCCCCATCCCGCCTGCCGAAAACCATTTGAAGATCGCGCTTAAAGCGGGGGAGAAAGATTTTAGAAAAAGGAAATCCATTTAAGGTTAAAGGAGAAAGGTCAAGGGGAAAGGGAGCAATACTACATCTCTTTGCGCCTTTGCGCCTTTGCGAGAACGTCCACAGGTACCCCCACCCAGTCGTACGATTCCAAGGTTAACGGAGAAAGGTTAACGGGAAAGGGAGCAATACTACTTTATTCATCTCTTTGCGCCTTTGCGCCTTTGCGAGAAAAATTCATCTAACTTTGTATCCCTGAAAAGCGGATTTTCGTTATTGTAAAAATCGCCCATGAACAAATACTGCAGTACCCTCCTTTTACTCCTTGGCATCGCATTCATCCAGGCCCGGGCCCAGCAGGATTGGATCATCCAGGTATGGGACGGCAAAAACGAAACCGATCTGCAGTCGGGCTGGTCAAAATCCCCCTTGAGATCAAGGCAGGATATGCAAATCAAAAACATCGCACCGAATTTTAACATCTACACGCTCAGGGCGGGGGGAATGTTGACCAAAAAGGATTTATTGGCTAATCCGGCCATCCGGTTCGCAGAGGTAAATCTTCCCCTTGAACTCCGGTCGACGCCCAATGATCCCCTGATCAGCCAGCAGTGGCACCTGGACAATATTTCGGCCCCCAAAGCCTGGGATGTGACGCGGGGCGGCCTTAGTTTCAACAACGATACGATCGTCATCGGGGTCATCGACCACGGCTTCCTCACTTCCCATGAAGACCTTAAGAACCGGATCTGGCAAAATCATGCCGAGATCCCCGGGAACGGCAAAGACGATGATAATAACGGGTATATCGATGATGTTTACGGCCTGAGCCTGAAATATAAAAATGAAAAACATCCTGCGGATAATACCAGCGAAGGCCTTTCCAATCACGGGACCAGCGTAGCCGGCCTGATCGGGGCCGAATCCAACAACAGCAAAGGCATCACCGGCATGCTCTGGAACAACAAACTGATGATGGCCACCTTCGGCTCCAATAACATCGGGGACCTGATCGAGATGTTCAATTATATGCTGGAACAACGGATCCGGTATAATCGGTCGGGAGGCAAGGAGGGGGCTTACGTCGTGGCCATCAATTACAGCGGGGGCATTTCCTTCGCCAAAGCCGCAGATTACCCCATCTGGTGCGGCATGTATGATAAAATGGGCCTGGAAGGCATCGTCAATTGCGGGGCTACGACCAATAAATACGCCGATGTGGACGAAGAAGGGGATATGCCCTCCACCTGTCCGAGTGATTTTTTAATAGCTGTGACCAATACCGGGAAAGACAACAAGAGGATTTATAATGCCGGATTCGGTCTCAAACACATTGATTTGGGCGCCCCGGGGGAAGGCATCTATTCGACCCAATCCGCCAGTACCAATGCCTATATTTCATTTTCCGGAACTTCGGCAGCCACCCCCGTCGTGGCAGGGGCGGTTGGCCTATTGTACAGTTATCCCTGCCGGGAATGGGCCGATTATCAGAAGGCCAATCCTGCTGACGCGGCCCGCCTGGTGAAACGGGCCCTCCTGGCTTCAGTAGACAAAAACAGTGACCTCACCGGCAAGACCGTGAGCGGAGGCCGCCTGAATATCTCCAGGGCTTTAGATACCCTTAAAAAATATGCCTGCAACCGGGTCATCACCAGTATGAATGATCAGGTCGGCATCCGATCATTGAGCCCCAATCCCGCTTATTCCTACCTTCAGATTCAGCTGGATTCCAACCAGTCCGGCGAATATTCCATTGATATCCTCGACGCGATGGGCCGCCGACTCTTCCGCCTTGACAATCAGTTTATTGACCTGCAATACGAGTTCCCCCTTCCTGTCCTTAGCGAAGGAGTTTATATCCTGAGACTCGGCAATGGTTCGAAACAAGGGAGTAAACGGTTTGTGGTGAGCAGGAATCAGTAGACGGTTAGTCAGTCAGTCAGTTAGTCAGTCAGTCAGTTAGTCAGTCAGTTAGTCAGTTAGCTAGTTAGCTAGTTAGCTAGTTTGAAATTCGGGAAATTTACTCTAACCTCTGTCCTCTA
>CAYOPD010000196.1:0-4795 GCA_964405735.1 uncultured Saprospiraceae bacterium
AATTCGGATTCCGTAATCGCAGCGTTTGGGATATCCAGCTGGCGGGTGAGCGCCTTGCATAAGTTGCCGAAAGGATTGCGTTCAGGCCTGAATTCGGCCACCCGCCATTGGGTATAGGTTGACTTTAAAAATCCGGCACGTGCATTGGGGACGATGCCGGCGTAAACCAGCGAGGATTTGCCATCTCCGGATGCCCCCGTGAGCATGAGGAATTTATTGCGCTGGAGTTGCAGGGTGGCCTGTTCAATATCCTGGTCCCGGCCTTTGAAGTACAAGGACTCTTCTTCCGTAAACGAGCGCAGACCGGTGTATGGGCAGATTTGGTACTCTTCGAACATACTTATTTAAGCTCGATGACGGTGGTATAGACTTTTTTTACCTCGGCGGGGATTTGTTCCTTCGGCACCACGGAGGATACCACTTTAGGCGCTTTGAAATTCCTGACCAGGTTGGTTTTCGGGTCATCATCCCCTACCAGGAACAAGGGGGTGGGCGATGATGCCCCTCCTACTTCTTTCCAGATTTGTTTGATAAAGGGAAGCGCCCAGTCCGCGGCATATTTGAAATAAACCACGGCAAGTTTGCTTTTAGGAATTTGCTGGGAGGATATTTCCCGGTAATGATCCGGGCTGTCGGGCATAATATTCATGAGCTCGACCGGGTATTCGAGGCTGATCCGGTCCGTAATGGCTTTGGCTTCCACTTCGTCCTGCTGGTTGAAAATGAAGAAAATGTCGGTATCCTTGGAATCATAAACCTCGGCGTCCTGCTTCATCATCACGACCCGCATATCATCCACCAGCTGCATCGGGCCCGCCGCATTGGAAAACATCATGTTACGGGTGATGTTGTTGCGGATGTATTTGATGAAATTTTGCTGGGTGGGTTTTACGGGAAGATGGCTGCTCGCGGGATGGATCCAGACAAAGGAATTAAATTCCGGATCCGCTTCCATCTTCCGCTTCGCTTCCATAAACTGGTATTGCGGGAAAGATATTTCATCGTCCGATTCAAACCGGCGGCCATATTCTCCGCTCAGGATGTGCAGGGAACAGGAACATTTTTCCAGGCTTTCCGCTACTTTTTGTTTAAACAATTCATCATCCGAAGGGCAATCGATGGTGGGAAAGACATTAAATCCTGCTTTTTGGAGGATGAGCATCATTTCTTCCCTTTGTTCTTTGAGGTCAGAAGATGTCCAGGCCAGGAAAACCGTGGGTTTGGCCCGGTCGATTACCTGCACCTGGATGGAGCTGGGAAGGGAAGTGATAAAATTCTTTAAAGGAACGGCCCTGGCCGTAATATTTGGGCTGGTATCGGGCTGATCGGCCGATTTGGCTTGGGCTTTAACACCATAAATGATTTCTTTAATGGCATTGGCCAGCTTGTTGATCTGGTTGCGGTATAGGACCCGGCCCGCTTCGGGGTGGAGGTTATCATCCGCAGGACGCAGGGGGCGGTTGATCCCATGATCGCGATAAATAAAATCAATGGATCTCAAGTCCCCTGAAAGTTCGGTTTCAAGGAGTTTGAGGTCATCGGGTTCGAGTTCATGGATGTTGACGGGGAGGATACGGGATGCACTGTTTCCATTGGGCAGCCGGATGTTCATTCCCAATTTATCCAGGGAGGCCTCCTCCTTAAACTTAAGGAATTCATTCTGCCAGGGCAGGGATGCCGGATCGCAATAGGTCTGTGAAATGACGGGGAGTAAGATCAGCGATTTTAAGGCTTTCCTTTCTTCGGTAGGAGGCGTATTGGTGTCCGGACTGGGCCCGAATCCAATAGTCAGTTTATCTTTTAGAGTGGCCTCCAGCTCCTGACGCAGTTTTTCATAGAGTTCAGTGACCCAACCCGGTACGGAACTGTTCCCTGTTTGTTTGTTATCTGCCGCCCGGTAACTGATATAGAGGTCACAGTCGTATTCCGGAAACAGCGTTGAAGTCGATTTACGGGAAGGGCCGGCTTCCGTAGTCCCGGCCTGTTCACCGGTGAGCACTTCATAGATATTTATCGGCTCCCTGACGTTTTTCAGGACTTCCTGTTTTACATACCGGGTATTGATTCCGGGTTTATTGACCACATTGTGGTGTACCGACTCACTGATCCAGATTGCTCCCGGCAGGGCCAGGGCCTGCAACCGCGAAGCTATATTCACTACATCGCCAAAAGCGTCCTGTTCTTCGAAAACCACCTCTCCGTGGTGAATGCCGATCCGCAGGAGAAAATCGTTTGCCCGGTTGCAGGCCTCCTGGATGCGGATCGCTGCCTGCACGGCGTCGGTGACGGTATTGAAGCTGGCCATCACTCCGTCGCCCAGTTCCTTGATCCAGGTGCCGCCGAATTCCTCAATGACCGGTTTCTGGAGTTCCCTGTTTTTTTTAAGCAGTTGGAAGGCTTTTTGTTCATCATTACCCATGAGGGCCGTATAGCCCACGATATCGGTAAACATGATGGCTACAAGGCGGCGGGTCTGGGGCATTTGACTATTGATTTAGCGGTCGGTTTATATCACGGACCGGGTATGGCTGACCCGGTTTTTATTTTCCGATCGTTTTCGAATGCTCAAGATAACCATTTTACCTTGTCGACCAAGTTCTCCTTGTGATTTTTTGGAAGGAGTCCTTTTGGAAGAAAATTTAATTTATCCTATCCCTGTTTTTTTAAAAATGAAATTTCTTTGGCTGGCAAAAATTTATAACCAATGCATTTCGTTCTCCCCTTGAAATTGATTAGCTTCGTTTCGAATTTTATATCCAGATGGATCCCTCCCCACCGGTTGTTCAACTAAAATCATCTCATTTCATAAATCTCAATAAAACCTAAAGATCATGAAAACAAAACTGGTTGCTGCCTTCCTGGCACTAAGCCTATTTATGCTGTATCAATGTGCTGAAAACAAACCCGCGCCGGCTGCCGATGCGATGGCCGATGAGGCCATGGCGGCCAAACCGGATTTTCACGGTTATGCAAGTGAAGCCGAATGGGGCCATCACCTGGTCACTGTTGGTGGCTGCAACGACTGCCATACCCCCAAAAAAATGGGTCCGCACGGCCCCGAATTTGACAGTACTTTGATGCTTTCCGGCCACCCCGCCGGAATGCCGAAAATTGATGTGGACCGTAAAGCCATGGAGAAAAAAGGATATGCGGTCACCATGGACCTCACCGAATGGGTGGGTCCTTGGGGAGTTTCTTATACGGCAAATCTCACTCCGGATTCCACCACCGGGACCGGAGCCTGGACTGTTGAAAATTTGTTCCTGGCCTTACGTGAAGGAAAATCAAAAGGCCTTTCAGCCGGCAGGACCATACTGCCTCCAATGCCCTGGAATGAATCCACCCGGCATTATAGCGATGATGAGATCCGGGCCATATTTGCCTATTTGAGGACGGTCCCGCCGGTTAAAAACGCGGTACCGGCACCCCTGCCTCCGGCCAGCGCGATGAAATAAAATTGTTTGAACCAATTTATAGGGCCAATCTTCGTGTAATGCGGGATTGGCCTTTTTTTTGTGCGCCCGCCAGTGGTTGTCACTTAGCGCAAGCCCAGAGCGCCGCATGTGGCAATCACTTAGGTTAGCCGGAACGAAATGAGGCCATGCAATAATCTCCAAACATTAGATTACCTTCCCTATAATAATTTTTAAAATGAAAATATTCATTCTGGCCTGCATCATTGGTTTCCAGGGGTTGACGGCCAGCACCCAATCCAATCTTTCCCCCGACGACGCAGTCCGCCGGTTTCTAATTACGCTGAATGCGGACGAATTAAAGAAAACCAGTTTCCTTTTTGAGGACTCGCTTCGCCAAAAATGGACCAACCTCCCGGTTGGCCTGGTTCCCCGGCCAGGCATTCAATATGGTTCCTTATCCGATGAGAGCCGTCTGGCTTTCCACAGGGTCTTATCCTCTTTACTGAGCTCGCAGGGTTATCTGAAGCTGACCAGCATCATGCAGTTGGACGACATCCTGAATGTCCTGTACAAAGAGGCCCTTGATCAGGGTAGAATCAATCAGGAAACCTTCAGCCGGATATTGGCCTTGAAGTGGGGTCATGGCAATTATTATATATCCGTTTGGGGCCGGCCACAGGAAAAAGAAGCCTGGGGCCTGAGTTTTGGCGGCCATCATATTGCTTTATCCTTCACGGTCAGGGGAGATCAGGTATCCCTTTCCCCCCTTTTCATTGGCACCGATCCATCCGAGGTTAAATCTTCCAAGTATGCCGGATGGCGTATCCTCAGCAAGGAGGAAGATTATGGATTCATGCTGGTAAACATGCTTTCGGAAGCTCAGAAATCAAAGGCCATTCTTAAGCAGCAGGTTCCGGGCGATATCATCACCAATCCCAACAGCAGCCAGCGCATTTCTGATTATTATGGAATAAGCGCCGGGGAATTCAATGAGGCCCAAGGGTCCATGCTGGAAATCCTGATCCAGGAATACATCCACAATTTTGAGCATGCCTTTGCCCATGGCCTCTATTCCAGGATATTAAAAACCGGCCTGAATAAAATACATTTTGCCTGGGTGGGCAGCCTGGAAAACAATAAGCCTCATTATTATATTGTCCACGGGCCGGATTTTTTAATCGAATACGATAATGTAGGCTTTCAGAATGATGGCAATCACATTCATGCTATTCTCAGGGAATCCGGGAATGATTTCGGAGAGGATATTTTGAAAAAGCATTATTTGGAGAGTAAGCATTGAGTTGTCAGCGATCAGCGATCAGCGATCAGCTATCAGACTTCTGACTACTAACTACTGACTACTGACTTCTGTTCCCTGA
>CAYOPD010000197.1:0-4786 GCA_964405735.1 uncultured Saprospiraceae bacterium
CCGGTATATGTTTTTCCGGTGCCAGGAGGGCCTTGAATAGCCAAGGTGCCGGAGTCCAACAATGACAAGATTCGAATAGCCCCATCCACTGTTGATTCTCCGGTTTGATATAAAGGGCCTTTATAACCATTTGCCAGTCTCGGACTGCTTTTCATCAGCAAATGCAGGGAGGCCGGATAATTGCCTTCTTCACTGAACCCGGAAGCCTCTAAGTGTAACGCCACATCAGCCAATGATGCCGCCAACAATTTAGGGTCTATCCTTTCAGGTACATGGACAGCAAGGGGATGAATATCAATCGCTTTGGCCGCTTTCTTAATATCAATGGTATTGTTTTCCAATGAAATCGCCTGGACACTACCTACCGATTTGCCAAGTATTTCTTCGAGTTTATCCTCAGGTTCAATTCTGATTTCCTGAGGTGGGAAACGATATCGGTGAGTGGGATTTCGATCCCTTCCGGATTTTGGAATTTCCTCTAAAAACTCCAAACCAGTTATCGCTTTTCTTTCATCCAACAAATCATCATGGTCCAGCTTATGAACCCTGAAATATTCCCACCAGGCGCTTTTATCCTCCCTCCTGAAATACGCCAGTAAATTTGCCAACAACCATCTGGCCTTATGTTCCTTATTCCAAGCCAACTTGTCCTCGGGCAGGTTTTTCGACAACAAATCAAACAACTCTTTAGTCCTTGCATCCAGCGTGTTCAGTTCTTCCTTAGGTTCCGTGTCCTGCGGTAATGGTCTTTCAATCAGTACACCCTTTGTCAACGTCTCCTCACGTTGCCGTTCCAACCAATGATGCAGCGCTTCAGTAGCCCTGCAATCGTCTTCATTGTAGGCCTCCAGTTCCAGGATTACCTGTTCCGGTAAATGGTCGTAAACATTCAGTTCCAGTGCCACTTCGACTTTTTTTCTGGCGCTGCTGGCTTGAGGTAAATCAAGTTGTCGTTTGTAGTCCGCAAATTTTTCAAGTTCTTTCAGTGAATACGATTCCACACTGGCTAAAAATGATTCTTTAAACACCTGATGAAGGTCAATGAAACGCTCTCCCCTCGCCAGCTTATCCACTTCGACCTCATACACCGAATGAAGCATGGCCAGGCGTTTGATGGCTGCCGGCTCATAAGGGGCAAAGTGATAAATGTACATACCCGGATATTTTTCCCAATTGGCTTTGACAAAACCCATAAAAGCGCTGAAAGCCTCTTTTTCTTCATGCTTATTGGATGACCAGAGCTTATGATATTCTAACTTGCCGGAAGTCTTCGTGGCATATCCAATGAGGTACTCCAGCCCCCCGCCCTCAAAGAAGGCATCGCCTTCCAGATCAAGGTACAGATCCCCTTCGTTAGGTTCGGGCAGCCGGTGGAGTCCCCTGCCCTCCTCCAGTTCAAGGGTTTGACAGATCAACATTTGTCTGCGGCGTCCTTCCAGCTGAATCCGGGCCTGTCCCTGCCTTCGAAGAAGGGCATCCAGGCTTCCGTGGCCAGGATTATTGATCTGGCTCGTTTCTGCGAACCGATCCAACCGGTTGATGGCCTGAATTTTTAATTCTTCGATCTGCCTGGACTGTATGCCCGCCACCAGGGAGAGATGATCGTCTTCATGCCGCTTTTTATCACAGACCTGCCACCAATTGCAGATCTGACAATGTGCAACCGGTTCCGGATAAGTGAGGGGTTCCGGACCGGCCATGGTTTCTTCATATCGTTTTTTCGCCTGCCGGTAATAAGCCTGGAATTCCCGGTAGCGGTATGGTTCCGTTTCAAAAGGAGTTCCGGGCTTGATGACCGACATGAATTCCGCTTCACCACCCTGCAGCCTGGATAAAAGGTCGGTATAAAGGCAAAGTTGCAGGATGGTTTCCGCCTTGGTGTTTTGCGAAAGTTTCGTATCCTGGACTTCATAACAATACAGGCCAAACCGGCTCTGGCCGTCCACTTTCATGAGAATATCTGCAATCCCTCTCCAGGAGCCCTCCTCCAACCCGGCCTGGACCAGGACATCCACCCCTAGCTTCATGGCTTCCATTAAGGCCTCAGGGCCTTTCCCTCGTAAATCAACCACCTCTTTGCCTAGTGAACGGAGGTAGTCCACATAAGCTTTCTCGTGCACCATGCCGCGTTCCTTCAGGATATCCAGCATCGGATCATGCCATTGCGGCTTCGAGATTTGTCCAAGGGCTACCTTGCGGTTTAACTGGGTCAGGTGGTGGCAACTCAGGTGGTTGGTCAGGTCGGTGGCGGCAAGGGTAAACTGATCTGAAGCATGTTTCATTGGAAATCCAAATTAAGTAAATAATAGACGTATCAAAAAGTGAGGGGAGAAAAGGATAATGGATATGGGTCAAGGGTAATTCAGGCAAGAACCAAAACTGAAGGGTCCCGGCCAACGAATAATGCTGGCAACAGGATAAACAGGGGTTTTGTAACTTTAATCAGTAACGGCGACCTCTGAAGGGGTATCCGGGTACCACCACCCGGGGTTAAACTTAGAGGCTACCTGTCTGTGCAAGAAAGAAGCCCATGACAAACTCATACAGGATCCCAGATGGACATTGAATTAAAAAATATCAATTCCAAATTTATAGCGCTGTTCCGGCAAACCTTCGACTTCACCGAAGAAGAATTTATTTTGTTTTTGTCCCACTTTACAGTGAAAAGAATTGCTAAAAAAGATTACTATTTAAGAGCTGGTGATTGCTGCCATTCGAAAGGCTACCTCAACAAAGGATGCACACGCAATTATGTATTGGACGAGCAGGGCCACGAACGGATAGTGCATTTTGCCTTCGAAGACTGGTGGCTTGGCGACTTTGAGAGTTATTATTCAGGCATTCCTGCCATTACCTATATTCAGATGCTGGAAGATTCGGAGGTGCTGGAAATTTCCAGGGAAAGTTTCCTGAAATCGGAACAGGAAATACCCAAGCTCAAACAATGGTATACTTATAAAATTCCCCGGTCTGCCAGTGCTTCCTTGAAAAGAATCGTAGAAATGAAGACGCTTACAGCTGAAGAGCGATATCTCCTTTTGCTCGAAAAGCAGCCCCATGTTTTTCAGCGTATACCATTGCAATACATAGCCTCGTACCTCAACATTGAACCTCAATCGCTTAGCCGAATGAGGAACCGGCTAACGAATAAGCATTGAATTTCAGCTCAGGCCTTCATTTTTTAACCCGGGTTAAGTGTTATTCAGTTTATGGGATACAACTTTATATCCTTTAATTAACCAATCACTAAAAACAAAAAAAATGACTGCCGCTAAAATTCAACACCTGGTGAGGACTGCAAAAGAAGGATTGAAACTCCAGTCTGGTCCGGGCCGCGACCTGATTTTCAAAGTGACCGGCGAAGATACCGGAGGTGCGTTAGATTATTTTATTGTAGAAGTTGCGCCGCATGGAGGCCCACCACTGCATGTGCATCGTAAGCAAGAGGAAACACTTCACGTGCTTAAAGGCAGATTTAAGGTCAGGATAGATGATGAAGTTTTTTATCTCAACGAAGGAGACTTTGCCTATCTGCCCTCAAATGTGCCCCACGCTTTCCTTAACCTCACGGATGAAGTGGCAGAAATAATTGTCGTCTATACCCCGGGAGGAGGCCACAAATTTTATGAAGAACTGGG
Organism: uncultured Saprospiraceae bacterium; assembly: GCA_964405735.1. Taxonomy (GTDB): domain Bacteria; phylum Bacteroidota; class Bacteroidia; order Chitinophagales; family Saprospiraceae; genus JADJLQ01. The sequence continues at coordinate 3,639 of CAYOPD010000197.1, forward strand.
ACCTCTTACCCGAAACGGCAAACCGGATCAAAAGGCGGTCGCCCAACTATTTGAAAAATATGAAATGTCCCTTCTTGGGCCCCCGTTAAGTCTGGAATGACCTCACTGGTATAGTGATCGGCCCGATATACCGGCATCCGGGTACTCAGGCAAGCAAAAAGGCAAAAGGGCTTTTCTAAAACGCGCCTCAGTAGCCTGGGCGTTGCAACCTTTTCATATATGGCGCTTAACTTGAACCGGATCTCCGAAAACCATTGAGGTATCCGGTTGCGGATTAATTTCCTGGCGGACAATACCCATATGGGCAGCCCTTTTACACTTTTTTATTAAGTTTGCGCCTTAATATTAAAATTGTAAAAGAGTATGAAATATAAATGGCCCGGACTTGGTCTCCTCTTTATAGGAATACATGCCACCCTTCCTGCTTATTCTCAGGGTTATGTCAATACGCCACCGGAAGTATCTCCGATGCCGATGAAACCTGAGATGACGGAAATCTGGAACCCGGAAGTAACCGTGGTGACACCTGCAAAAAATTTAGGCGATGCCCCTTCCGATGCGATCATCCTCTTTGACGGAAAGAACCTCGATCAATGGGTGAGCCAGAGAGATCCTTCCAAACCAGCCCCCTGGAAGATTGTAAACAACGATCATATGGAGGTAGTACCCAGATCCGGCGGCATCCAGACCAAAATGAAATTTGGAGATTGCCAGTTGCACATCGAGTGGAGTGCACCGGATATCGTTGAAAGTGGCGGGCAAGGCCGGGGCAACAGCGGGATATTCTTTCAGAACCGGTACGAACTCCAGGTCCTGGATTCCTACAACAACCGCACCTACCGCAATGGCCAGGCCGGAAGCATCTATAAAGACCATGCCCCCCTGGTGAATGCGATGAAGGGACCATTGGAGTGGAATGTTTATGACGTGGTCTACACGGCCGTCCGTTTTAAAGCCGATGGCAGCGTATATGCTCCCGCCCGCATCACCGTCTTTCACAATGGGGTATTGATTCAAAACAACGTGACCATCAATGGAATTACAGAATACATCGGATTACACATGTACAAATCAGCTCACGGCGACGATGTCCTTTCATTACAGGATCACAATAACAATACCCAGTTCAGAAATATCTGGATCCGGCC
>CAYOPD010000198.1:0-4750 GCA_964405735.1 uncultured Saprospiraceae bacterium
TTCTAATGATACTGACCCTGTACATATTGTTGTCCGGCCTTATTCCAGAAGCGTTTGCATCTAAAAATTTGCTCGAAGGCAGGTTCAGAATCCTGCCGGAGAGCAAAGTCTTTTTAGCCGGTACCACCAACATCAACAAATTTAAATGCGACTGTGGCAACACCTTCGACATTCAGAAATTCCATCTAAACCTCATTCCACAGGACCGGATGGACTTCACCAGTACCAGCCTCCAGCTGCCGGTCGAATATTTTGACTGCAAAAACAGCAAAATGGACCGGGACCTTCAAAAAGCCCTCAAGGCCGAACAATATCCGTATATTGGGATTGAGCTCAAACAATTCTCCATGTACCCTGGCGAAATCCCCCTCTCCGGAAGCGGCGAAGGCCTGCCTTCCACAGCGAAGGTAAATATCACGATCGCCGGTGTGACCCGGACTTATGAGATCCAGGTCAGGACCACCAAAGACGCCCATCTTCAATTCCGGTTTGCGGGAAACAAAACCATGAACATGACCGATTTCAACATCAGCCCTCCGGTGGCCCTGTTTGGCATGATCAAGGTCAATGACCCCATCACCTTTCATTTCAATCTCCTGGTCCAGGTTGAAAACCCGCCAGGCGCGACATTGCCTCAATAAACTCATCAAAAAACAGATATGAAAAAGATCATTTTAAAAGGATTAACTGCAGGAACCGTGCTTTTATTGATCAGTTATTTTTCCCTTTTCCTGCTGGTAAAAATATTTCCCCACCTGGCTGAAGAATATTACGACCCAATGTTCAGCCTGGAGGGCTCCAAAGCCTGGACCTTTTTTGTCCACCCATATATCATCAGTTTCGTCCTGGCCTGGTTCTGGAGCCAGTTTAAATCCATGTTCACCGGAAATTTCTGGTTGCGGGGACTCAAATTGGGCCTGGTTTATGCTCTCGTAGCCATCCTCCCCGGTACCTGGATGATTTACAGTGCTTTCTCGGTCTCCGTACCCATGGTTTTGTCCTGGGGTTTGTATGGCGTCATCCAGGCGGCTGTTGCAGGAATTATTTGTGCCCGGTTAAGCCCCTAATTCAGCCGTTGGGGACGTCCACCTGGAAGCCCACCGGTTGAAAACCAATCGGTGTTTTAGTAGGCAAGTCGTCATCGTAATCCTCCCATTCCGTGATGTTTTTAAGAAAGGTCTCCAGGTGCCTGAGCATAAATCCGGATTTTAGTTCTTCCGGCCTCAGGATTTCCAATGTGATTGGAGCCTTGGGGTCTCCATAACCCTCGATGTGCGGATTCAGGACCATGACCATGATTTTACCATTGAACAATTGCTGGTAAATCAGGGCCCCATTGGACTTGATCATGGTACGCTTGATATCGGTATCATCCATGCTCTCGCTGATGCCACTGTGGCTTTTCCCCAGGTCCAGCATCACCGATTCCAGGTTTTCGATTTTGTCCTGAATGCGCACTTCCCCTTTGAGCCCGGATTGAGCCAAAAAATCATTAAGCACCGATTCTATCAGCGGCTTGAGCTCGCCGGCCCAGGCTTTGCGGTATTCAATCGTATTCTGAAGCACTTTTTTATAATTGGTCACTTTGAGGGTGAGGGAACTGAAGTCGGGACTTGAAGGTGTGGCGGCCATCGGGCTGGTAAATTTGTTATAGGGTTAAAGATAAAAAGAAAGCAAACCTCCGTGAACTCCAAATCTCCGGGCGTAATAAAATGGTTCAACTCTTACATATTTTGTTATTCAGTTAGGCATCTCCGAAGGCCGTACCAAAACATGATTAAGTTCTAAAAATGTTCTTCATCTCCGCTGCTGATATCTTTACCTTAATGAGATAGACCTCATTTTTAATCATCCTCCATGACCTTCTGCACAATTCTACACATCGGCACAAAAATGGTGATCTCCATCCTTATACCATTATGTTTGCACTACCTGATAACTGATAGCTGATAGCTGATTGCTGATAGCTGATTGCTGATAGCTGATTGCTGATTGCTGATTGCTGATTGCTGATAACTCACAGCTCCCAACTGTTAAATTCTTTAATACATCCCCGCAGGCCCGGCGGACCTAATTTTTATAATTTTGGACATTCAAAATCCAGATCCCATCATAATGAAAAGATTCACCGCCCTGCTGCTGGCCCTGTGCCTGGTAACTTTCACTCATGCCCAGGCACCCAAAAAACCTACTTCCGCTGAAATCCACCAATCCATAAAAAAACTGAATGTGCTGGCTACGGCCTTTTATGTGGCCGCGCATCCGGATGATGAAAATACCCGGTTGATCTCCCTGCTGGCAAATCAATACAAAGCGGACGTCTATTACCTGTCCATGACCCGTGGCGATGGCGGCCAAAACCTGATCGGTTCCGAAATTGAAGATTTATTGGGGGTGATCCGCACCAATGAATTGCTGGAAGCCCGCAAATTGGATGGGGGAAATCAGCTTTTTACCCGCGCCAATGATTTCGGCTATTCCAAAACCCCGGCGGAGACCATGAAGACCTGGGACCGCCAGGAAGTCCTCAGCGATATCGTTTGGCAGATCCGGCGCCACCAGCCGGATATCATCATCAACCGTTTCAATGACAATATTGAAAGAGCCAACCACGGGCATCACATCACCTCCGCCATCCTTTCCACTGAAGCCTTTGACCTCACCAACCGTAAGGACATTTTCCCAGATCAACTGAAATACGTCAGTCCATGGCAACCCCGGCGTTTGTTTTTCAACACCATCTGGTTTCTGTATGGCAGCCAGGAGGCCTTTGACAAAGTCGACAAATCCAATATGGTGGCCGTGGATGCAGGCGTTTATTTCCCCTGGTTGGGAAAATCCAATGGGGAGATCGCCGCTGAAAGCCGCAGCATGCATCGCTGCCAGGGAATGGGTGGCCTCGGTAACCGCGGAACATCCATGGAATATATGGACTTGCTCAAGGGGGACAAACCCTCCACCCTGGATAATCCTTTCAGCGGAATCGACATCACCTGGAACCGGGTGAAAGGAGGTGCGGCCCTGATCCCCGTGATCCAGGACATTGACCGGACTTTTCAATACGATCATCCGGCCGCGTCCATTCCAAAACTCAATAAGTTATACCAGATGATCCAGGCCCTGCCTGAAGGCCACTGGAAAACAAAAAAATCCGAAGATGTAAAGGAACTGATCGCGGATTGTGCCGGACTTTTTTTTGAAGCCGTCAGCAATACCCATACTGTAGCTCCCGGAGAAAAAACGACGGTCACGGCGGAACTCATCAATCGCAGCAACGCGCGGGTGGTCCTGCATTCCGTCCGGTTTCTTCCCATGGAGGGCGCAGACACTTCGGGCTCTATCGCACTGGCGCCAAATGTGGGCTGGAAATTCATCCGCACCGTGACCATACCGGAAAACACAAAAAATACAGGGCCCTATTGGCTGACTGAACCCTGGAAGGATGGGATGTATACCGTGGCCGACCAAACACTGCGCGGATTGCCCCTTACTCCTCGGGAATGTAAAGTCCTTGCAGAACTGACCATTGATGGCACACCCTTTCAACTGGAGCGGGAGATGGTGTACAAATGGGTTGACCCGGCCAGGGGGGAATTATACCGCCCCTTTGAGATCACTACGCCCGCTTTTGTAAACCTGGACAGCAAAGTCTATGTATTTGCCGATGACGCTCCCAAGAAAATAAACATCCATGTCAAATCGGGCATCTCGGCCCTCACCGGCAACCTGGCGCTTCGCATGCCACCGGGCTGGCGCACGGAACCCACCAGCCTGCCGGTGGACATCAAAACCAAAGGCAGCCAGCAATCTTATTCCTTCCTTTTATATCCCCCCACCGGCAGCCAGGAAGGCAAGGTCACTGCTGAAATCACCATCGGCGGAAAGGTATACAGCAAGGAACTGGTCACCATCAACTATGACCATATTCCTTTCCAGACCGTGCAACGCACCAGTGAAGCACGGGTACTTAGGCTGGATATTAAAAAGGGAGGAACCCAAATCGCTTACATCAATGGAGCCGGTGACGATGTGGCTTCTTCACTGAACCAGGTTGGATACCAGGTGACCGTGCTGACCAATGAACAATCCCTTAGTCCTGAACAGTTGTCGCGGTATGATGCCATCGTCCTGGGTATACGCGCATACAATACCAATGAAAAGCTCAAAGAGCTCCATCCGGTCCTGATGGATTATGTCAAAAACGGCGGCACCCTGGTCGTGCAATACAACACCAATTTCCGCCTGGTAAGCCCTGAACTTGCGCCTTACCCCTTAAAACTGGGTAGGGAGCGGGTCTCCGAGGAAGATGCTGAGATGCGTTTTCTCAAACCAGATCATCCCGTCCTGAATATACCCAATAAACTGAGCCAAAAAGATTTCCGCGGCTGGGTCCAGGAAAGAGGATTGTATTATCCTTCGGAATGGGATAAGGAACATTTTGATGCCATTTTATCCGCCAATGACGCTGGTGAGCCAGCCAGGGACGGAGGTTTACTCGTGGCCAAGTACGGGGATGGCCATTATGTCTATACTGGTCTTGCTTTTTTCAGGCAATTGCCTTCCGGCGTGCCCGGTGCCTACCGCCTCTTTGCCAACCTGCTTGCGCTGAAAAAATACCCAAAATCCTGATGTCATGAAGGATACCGGATCGATCTACAACTGGAAAAGATGGTATGGGGTGATGATCGCCGTATTGATCGTGATCATTCTTATTCTTATAGGACTGACCAATCGGTACAATTGATACTGG
>CAYOPD010000199.1:0-4735 GCA_964405735.1 uncultured Saprospiraceae bacterium
GTATTATCTTTCAGCCTAAAATGGACTTAAAACAAAGAAGCGGCAGCAAGATTTAACTTTATGTCCAATCTGGTCAAATCCCTTAGCCCTTACCTTATTGCGGCATCGATTCTGGTTGTAATCAACCTGGTCTTTTTTTCACCGGAGCTTGGTGGCCGGGTGTTGTATCAAAGCGATATGATCAATAATCAGGGAATGGCCCGTGAAGCCAGGGCTCACTTTGAAAAGACAGGCAGGCCCACCTATTGGACCAATTCGATGTTTGGGGGGATGCCTACCTATCAAATTTATGTTCCCCAAACGAGAAACAGCCTCTTCGAATACCTGATCCAGGGTATGAGCCTGTTTTTTTCAGGTTCATTAAAATATTATCTGATTTTGTCATTAGGCGCTTTTTTGGGCCTGTGTTTCCTGGGAATGGGGCCCTGGCTTTCATTGATGGGGGCATATTCCATCGCCTTTGCGACAAACCATGTCGTCCTCGTAAATACGGGCCACCTTACCAAAATTGGCGCACTGGGTTTTGTGCCCATGATCCTCGCAGGCGCCTATCTCTTATTTAACAGGAATTGGAAATGGGGCTTGACCCTTTTCGCATTTGGATTGGCAGGAAGTATACGGATGAATCACATCCAAATGACCTACCAGGCGGGTTTGATACTTGGAATATATGTACTGGCCGAAACCATGCTGAGAATAAAAGAAAAAAGGCCAAAAACATTGATGCTGCCAGGGCTCGGCCTTTTGTCCGGGTTGATTATTTCCATACTGGTCAATTATTCATTGCTCCTGGGCCTGCGGTCTTATGCCGCGGAAACTTCACGGGGAGGATCTGTTTTGAATGACCGACCGGTCGTGCAGGCGGACAGCGCGGCGGGAGGTGAGAATGGCCTTGGATGGGAATATGCGATGCAGTGGAGTGAAGGATTTAAGGACCTGATGTCGCTGTTGATACCGGGCGCCGTGGGTGGATCAACCAATGAAGTTTGGTCAAAAACATCAAAAATGGCAGCGGCTTTTGAAAAAAACGGGATTGCTGTTTCAGATCATTTTACACTGCCCCTGTACTGGGGGGAATTGCCTTATACGGGTGGGCCGGATTATCTGGGAATTATTTTGGTGTTGACCTTTATTATGGGATTGATACTGGTTAAGGGGCCTTTAAAATGGGTGGCTTTATACGGCGCGGCCTTTCTGATCATACAATCGCTGGGTCATCATTTTTCAATCCTGAATAAACTTTTGTTTGAATACCTACCCTATTATAATAAGTTTAGGACCCCGAATTCGGTGTTGAACATTTTATCCACCCTGGTGCCCTTGTTTTCCATGTATGGTTTATATCTGTTTATGCAGCAGCGCTGGACCCCCAAAACCATCCTGTCCTTGTTTAAAAAATCGGTCTTGCCCCTGGCCGGTGTATTAATTCTGATCCTGGTCCTGGGGCCCCTTGCCTTTGACATGAAATCCGAACTGGGCGATCCGGACTGGAAAATCAACAAGGGCTTGTATGAGGCTTTACTGCAAGCCCGCAGGGAGTATTTACAATCGGATGCGATCCGCTCCTTGTTTATTTTGTTTATAGGTTCAGGCCTGTTATACTTTTTTGCTTTAAAAAAACTGAAGGCCCAGGACTTTTTATTGGTATTCGGCCTGCTGATCGGATTTGATCTTTGGCTGGTTGCCAAAAGGTATGTCAATGCCGGAAATTTTCAAGCCGAATCAGCCGAAAATTCCACCTTCAAACCCCGGGCAGTAGACCAGGAAATACTGAGGGACACGTCGCTGTCCTACCGGGTTTTAGATCTCAGCGTAAATACCTTTAGCACGGCAATACCCTCCTATTTTCACAAAACCATCGGCGGATACAGCGCGACCAAATTGAGCCGGTACCAGGACATGATCGACCGGTATTTCAGTCAGAATAACCGGAATGCGCTGAACATGATGAATACCAAATACATCATCGACAATAAAGAATCATTGCAGAAAAACCCGGAAGCCCTCGGTAATGCCTGGTTTGTTTCAAGGGTAAATACAGTAAATACGCCGAGGGAGGAGATTGAAGCCATTGAAAAAATGGATCCCGCTCAAGAGGCCGTTCTGTTGAAAAAGGAGTTTAAACAAATTAAGGTCGCACCGTCCTATCAAAAAAACGGCAGCATCCGGCTTGTACAATACCTTCCGGACCAACTGGTCTATGAGTCTTCAGCATCCGGCGAACAGTTTGCTGTTTTTTCGGAAGTTTGGTATGGTCCGGACAAAGGATGGCAAGCCACGATGGATGGCCGGCCTGCAGAACATGTAAGGGTCAATTTTATATTGAGAGGAATGCCGGTCCCTTCCGGAAACCACAGAATTGAATTCAAATTTGCCCCGAAAGAAATGGAGATCAATAATGATATTTCCTTTTACGCGGGTTCCTTTTTCGGTTTATGGATTCTGGCAGCAACAGGAATGGCCATTAAAAAGTTATTGGGCGAAAAGACAACCGCAGGCGACCGGCAAGAGCATATAGGCCCTCATCCTGCAGGGCCGGCTAAAAAGGATAACAGCATCAAATCATGAATGTATCGGCCAAACCATGGTTAAGCATCATTACCGTATGCTTGAATGATGCCAAAAATCTGTCCCGGACCTTGCACAGTATCCGTGAGCAAAGAAGTAAGAGTATTCAATCAATCGTCGTCGACGGCGAATCAAACGATGATACAAAATCGGTCATCCGGACATACCGGGATGTGATTACGGATTGCATAAGCGAAAAGGATGCCGGCCTCTACCACGCCATGAATAAAGGAATTGGAATGGCAAAGGGAGAATATGTCGTTTTCCTCAACGCGGGGGATGTGTTTCATGACCCTCAGGTGATCGCGTTTATTCAACATCATCATCAGGATGAGGATATATTATATGGGGATGCAGTTTTTGTAGACCAGGAAGGAACTTTCAAAAGCAGACGGCATAAGAAAATTCCGAAAAAATTAAACTGGCTCAGTTTCAGGGACGGCATGGTGATTTGTCACCAGGCCTTGATGGTAAAGACGGCCAAAGTCCTTTTATACGATACACAATACGAGGTTTGCGCGGACCTGGACTGGGCGATACGGATCACCAAAGAGGCCGAAAGCACTCGAAACCTGGGTATAACGGTTTGCGACTTTCAGCGTGGCGGCATATCGGATAAAAGGAGGAACAGGGCATTGCTGGAAAGATGGCGCATACAGCAAAAACACTTTGGATTGAAGGCAACCCTCTGGAGCCATATCAAAGTTCCCATGGCTTTTTTATTGTGGAAATGGGAAGGGATTAAAAGGCGGTACCCCGGGAATGATTTTATTATAAAAATAAAAGAAGCAGACCTAAACAACAACGAGCATTCAATTTGAACAGGGATCAATTTTTAACAAATGACCGAAACGCCCGTGCTTTTATTGGTTTTCAACAGGCCTGCAACCACCAGAGTGGTGTTTAATCAGATAAAAAGTGCGAAACCCTCGAAACTTTTTATAGCCGCTGACGCTGCCAGGGGGGGTATGGCGGGCGAGCAAGCATTGTGTGAAGAAGTTAAACACGTGGTATCCGGGATTGACTGGCCCTGTGACGTTCGTCATTTGTACCGGACACAACACCTCGGTTGCAAAACCGCTGTCAGCAGCGCCATTACCTGGTTTTTTGAGCAGGTGGATGAAGGAATCATTTTAGAAGATGATTGCTTGCCTTCTTTAAGTTTTTTTTCATTTTGTACCGAGATGCTTCATCAATACAGGGACGAGAGATGCATTTTTCATATCAATGGAAGCCAATTTCAGGGGGCCGTACAACGCGGCAGTGGTTCCTATTATTATTCAAAATATGCACACGTTTGGGGTTGGGCGACCTGGAAACGTGCCTGGTCGCATTATCATTTGAAACTTAAAGACTGGGAAATTTTTAAAAAATCAAAGGAATATGAAAATTTATTTACTTCGGCGGCGGAGTATAAGTTTTGGACTAAAAAATTTGAAAAATATCATAAGTACCCGGAGATTAACAATTACTGGTCTTTGCAGTGGTTGTATGCATGCTGGTATTATGGCGGAATGTCGATTGCCCCCCAAAAGAACCTGGTGACCAACATCGGTTTCGGTGGAGGAACAAATACAAAAATTGTGCTCAACCACCTGATCATAAAAGCGGAAGAAATGGCTCCGATATATTCAAAACCGAGGGACCAAACCATTGATAAAGAGGCGGATGCTTTTACTTTTGCAAATATATTTAAGTATAAAGGCCCCATTCTAAGCAGAATCAAATATCATTTACACCGGTTTTTTAGCCAAAGATTAATGAGGTTCATTCTAAATTAAAGGGCCTTCCATATTCAAACAGAAGGCCCTATATGTATTCTATATTAAATAATAAATGATAAAAATTCCTGAGTAGTATAGGCAGGTTGTATGTGAAGAAAACTATTCCATCAGGACCATTTTTCGGGTGGACTTGAAGAATGAGGTTTCAAAAGTATAATACAATACCCCCCCTGTGGCCAGTGATTTTTTATCAAACCAAACCTCCTGGTAACCCCTATTCCAATCCTGTTCAATTATTTTTACTGTTCTCCCGGCGATATCCGTGATTTTTAAGACGCCCCGCCCTCGCTGAGTAAGGTTTATCCCGATAACCGTTCTTTCGTTGAATGGATTGGGATAGTTCTGGTAGAGCTCGCTCTTTGTTACCGCTTCACCGCCCTGAG
>CAYOPD010000200.1:0-4562 GCA_964405735.1 uncultured Saprospiraceae bacterium
ACTACTGATTACTAATGCCGTATCAGTGCTCCATAAATATCCTGCAGATACTGCCTGGCAATCCTGTTTTTATTGAACTTATGAAGGTGTTCAGTACGGCGGGTAAGGAAGGGTGTGCCTGAGTCTGACTTGCTGACCTGCAAGATCAGTTCTTTTAGTTCTCCGTGATCTTCCGGATTAAAATAATGGGCGGCTTCACCCCCTGCTTCGGGGAGGGAAGAACGGTTGGAAGTGATTACCGGGATATTGGCGGCAATGCCTTCCAGTACCGGAAGGCCAAATCCCTCACCCAGGGAGGGATAGATCAGCATTTGCGCCCCGGCATACAGGATCCGCAATACATATCTGGGAAGGTCTGGTAAAAAGTGCACCCGGTTTTCCAATTGGTGCTGGTGTATATACTCTTCAGCCCGTTTCTGATAGTCCTTGCCTTTTCCCGCTACGAGAAGGGGGATTCTTTTCTTTTCTTCCGTAGCCTGCAGGGCGCGGAGGATTACCATAAGATTTTTGCGGTAAGTGACCGATCCGACATAAAGCAGGTATTCCGCAGGAAGCCGGTAACTGGCCAGGATCTCGGCCACTTCGCCCTCCGATACCGGCTGATCGAAAACCGGATCGTAGGATTGATAGATGACCCTGATTTTATTTTCAGCCACTTTAAAGTGCCGGAGAATGTCCTCCTTCGTGGCCTCGCTGATGGCGACCACCAGGTCTGCCCGTTCGAGCGCGACCCTGGTCTTAAACTGATAGATCAACCGGTCATGCCAGGGGAAATCAGCCCTGAATGACTTGAAGAGGACATCATGGATGGTCACCACGGCCGGAATGGATGAGGGAATGGGAAGGTAAGGCAATTCATTGCTGAGCCCGTGAAAGAGGCTTAACCTTGTTGTGTCAAGGTATTTATTGATCCGGACACTCCGGTAATACCAGGCGGGGATGCCCGGTTTTACGATACGGTATTTTTCATGGTCATGAAACAACTCGGTCTGGGCAGTCACTACCGGGTTGGCATCAAATAGCGTGGCCCTGAATTCGGGATCAGCCTCACTCAGGCTTTGGATGAGGGTGCGGCTGTAATATCCCAGTCCGGTGTGGTTGTGAAACAATCGTTTGGCATCGTATCCGACTTCCATGACAGGAAGATACCGTTTTCAGGCCGGCCGGGACTCAGGATCGGAACGGTTGCCGTCTGCATCCACCAGGATGATTTGTTCAAAACCAAGTTCTTTCAGAGAAGGAAGCACCACATCCTTATTGCTCACCACAAACCAATTGAGCCAGGCCGAACGGATCAGCTCTTTTCCCAGGTCATGGACCTCGGCCAGTTCCAGGGCCTTCACCCGGTCGCTGTAGGATTGCCAGTAATCGTCCGGGAGATTAAACCGGATCTGTTCGGAGAGGGAAGCGGAAACCGCCGCATTGGTTTCCCAGATGCCCGGCAGGGCCATAACCTGGTTGTTTCGGGTTTTTTCAAATTCCTCCCTGGAAACAGGTTTTCCTCCATTGATCCAATCAAATTCCTTGATGATCTCTTCGATGGATTCTTTGGTCTTGTCAATCTGCACCTGCGTGTAGGTGATAAATGGCCTGGCCAGGATGGCGTCCCGTATAAAAACACCGGCGCCATAGGTCCAGTGTTTGTCTTCCCTGAGGTTGAGGTTGATCCTGGAAGTAAAGTCTCCCCCCAATACATTGATCAGGGCTTCCCTTGCGATTTCGGAGATGCCCCCGTATGGGGCAATGGTATATCCGGCCATCAGAACCGATTGTTGGGTTTCCGGTTTGTGCATAAGGTATAAAATGCGGCCCTGTTGGCCAGGAGCCGGCGGACTGGATTTGACAATGGCCTTACCTGTTTTCCAACTGGCCAGCCTGGCTTCCAGGATCCCGAGCAAAACCGACATCTCCAGGTCACCCACCACGGTGAGGGTAGCTTCCCCGGGCCGGATCCATTGATCATAATATTGCCTCACATCCTCGAGCGTGATGGAAGATACGGAATGTTCATATCCGGAACCGGACAATGGGTTGTTGTAAGGATGATTATCCCCGTACAAAAATTTAGGCATGACCCTCAAAGCCATGTGGATCGGGTTGGTCTTTTCCCGCTGGATCCCTGCGATCTGCAGGGATTTGAGCCGTTCAAAATCCTGGGTCGGGAAGGAAGGATTGAGCAGGATGTCGGTGAACAAATCCAGGCTGTCCCGGAGACTGGGCAGGAGCGTATTTAATGTGAGATAAGACTGGTCGAGGTCTGCAAAAGAGCTGATCGACGCCCCCAGCAGGCTGAGTTTTTCGCTGATTTCCAAAGCATTGAGGCTGCTGGTCCCTTCATCCAGCATATTCATGGCAAGGGAAGCCAAACCCGGTTTTCCGCTGAGGTGATCGCTGCTGAATCCTCCGGGCATCATCAGGTTAAATACCACGGTGGGCGATTCCTGCCTTCTGGCGAGCACCACACGCAGGCCATTACTGAGCTGAGCTTTTTGCAGGGTGGGGAAAGCCGAAGGCGGGGTGGTCGCCAGTTCCGGTAACCTGGTCCGGTCCACGCTGGTGGGTTCGGTGGCATATTGGGGGAAAGGCCTGGCGATCACGGTATGGGAACCGTCCCGGAGCCAGGTATTGGCTGTATCCTTAAGGTCTTTTACCGTGGCCTTTTCAATGTATTCGTTATACGTTTTATAGAATTCCGGATGGTCGCCGAAGATCTCACTTTCTGCCAGCACGTCCGATTTCCCCCCAAAACCGCCAATCCGTTCAATGCCTTTAATAAACCCCGCAAAATACTGGGACTTGACTTTAAGGAGCTCCTCTTCAGAAGGGCCCAGGTCCAGGAGATCGGTAAGGATGGATTTGATGGTGGATTCAATCTCATCCACGCTGTGTCCGGGCTTGATCTTACATTCGATATAAAAATTACCAGCGATTTCCCTTGAATAATTGAAAGCGCTCACCGACGTGGCCAACTGGCTGTCGTAGATCATTTTTTTATAAAGCCTGGATGTTTTGCCTGTACTGAGCACAGCTGCTATGAGGTCGAGATAAGCGGCCTCCCGGGTTCCCCACTGGGGTACATTCCACGCAATGGACAACTTGGCTTCTGGAACATGGTCTTCGTATTCCTGGCGGGTATGGCCCTTGCGAATGGGTAAATTGGATTCATGCCGGGCAATGGTGGGGCCACAGGGGATATGGCCAAAATATTTTTTCACTTTTTCCAGGGCTTCTTCAGCCCGGATGGCTCCCACGATGACCAGGCAGGCATTGGCGGCGCCATAATAATTCTTAAACCATTCATGAACATCCTCCACCGAAGCTCCTTCGAGGTCTTCCATGGAGCCGATTACAGTCCAGGAATAGGGGTGCCCTTTTGGGAACATGGCTTCTGTAAACATATCCTCTTCCCGGGCATAGGGCTGGTTCTCGCCCTGCTTTTTTTCATTGATCACCACCCCCCTTTGTTCGTCGAGCTTTGCCTGATCGATCGCCCCGGTGAGGTGGCCCATCCGGTCGGACTCCAGCCAGAGTACCTGGTCCAGGGCTCCAATCGGTACGTTTTGGAAATAATTGGTCCGGTCATTGTTGGTAGTCCCGTTAAAATCGGTGGCCCCGATGGCTTCGAGGGCCTGGAAATAATCGGTGTTGAAATTCTCACTCCCGTTGAACATGAGGTGTTCAAATAGGTGGGCGAAGCCGCTTTTGCCGGCCTTTTCGTTTTTGGAGCCGACATGATACCAGATGTTTACGGCAGCGATCGGGGCTTTAAAATCTTCGTGAACGATCAGCCTTAATCCATTGGAAAGGACGTACCGTGTATAGGGAATATCAATATCAGAAGCCTTAAAGACGAGTCGGGGGAGGGCTGTTTGAGAAGTCATATCTGCAAAAAAACTGCAAAAAAACCGGATTTACCGGAATTATTCGGGAATAAAACCAAATTCCTGACGGTAAGCCCGCTAAGGGTACCTGTTGAGTCCGGACCTGGCGCCATCGCGGACCTTTTGTTTAAACCAGGGCATCCATCCAAATAAAAAGCCCTTCAGTCCAAAAGCCTGTCGGGACCAGCCATAAAAATCAAAATGATCCTCCTGGGCCATGACTTTTCCATCGACAAAATCAAAACGGGACCGGATGTGATTGACCACCTTTTTCCCTGTACCGGAAAAAGTATAACGTGCGGTCCATTCCGCCTTACCCTGATAATCATCTGCCTCAATAACCCGGAAATCAACGGCCAGGTCTTTTCCTCGACTGCACAGCATACGCCACATTTTTTTCACCTCTCCGGGAGGCAGGTCTTTAAAAACGGGGTCGGAGAATGTGGCCTTCTCATGATACAGCCTGTTCATGGATTCGGCGTCTTTCAGGGAGAAGGCTTTGTAGAAGGCTTCAAGCTTGAGGTGGTTGGGATGGTTAGGAGTTGGCAAGTTTGTTAGTTTGTCAGTTAGCCAGTTAGCCAGTTAGCCAGTTAGCCAGTTAGCCAGTTAGCCAGTTAGGCAAAGTTAACTGACAAACTGATGAACTGACAAACTGATGAACTGACAAACTGATGAACTGAA
>CAYOPD010000201.1:0-3108 GCA_964405735.1 uncultured Saprospiraceae bacterium
TCTTAGTAAAATAATTATTTTTTTTCAGGGAGTGAATCACGCTGTGCTTTTACTTCTTCCGGGGTGACGGCATCACCCTGGTTGCCAAAGCTGCTACGGATATAGGTCAAAATGGTAGCTATGTCTTCGTCTTTCAGGAAGTCATGCCTGGGCATGGTGCCATTCCATATTTCATTGTTGACGAGAATGTCCCCCTCCAGCCCTTTCAGGACAACATTGATCAACCTGGTTTTGTCTCCCGATACCCAATCGGAGGCCAGGGGAGGAAATCTACCGCTGGCTCCGAGGCCATTGTTCTGATGGCAGGCGCCGCAATAAACCCTGTACGCTTTTTCACCATCGGACTTTTTACCCCTGTCCAGGTTGTCAAGAACCTCATCCGGAGTCCGGATATGGTTGGCAGTGAGGGCCCTTTGTGCCATGGATGCCAATTGGGCCTGGCCGAATTTATCTTTTTTCCCTTTGTAACTGACCTTCCATATCCTGCCTTTTTCTGTCTCCGCGAAGTAGAGGGAGCCATCGGGACCCATGGCGATGCCCATTGGACGGTAAACCGCATCGCTTACATTTACGATGGTGTCGAGGCGGGCAAAACCGTCGGCAAAGACCTCCACCGGCGCCTGGAATTCGCCATCCCGGTAGGGCATAAAACCGATAAAATATCCTGCCTGGGGATAAGGTGCCCGGTTGGTAGAGCCATGGAAGGCGATGAAGGCGCCGTTTTTATAATGTTCAGGATATTGGTCCCCGGTATAAAAGAATAGGTCATTGGGTGCCCAGTGGCCAGGAAAGCCAATGATCGGATTGTAAAAAGAATCACAACGACCGACGATTTTGCCATCACCGCCATATTCAGGGGCCAGCACTTTTTTGCCCTGCATCTGGTCGTAATAACAATAAGGCCAACCGGCATGACTGCCCTCCTCGATCCTCAGGAATTCCTCCGCCGGAAGCACTGCACTCTGCCAGGGGCTAAATTTATTGGGCCAGAGGCGCAGCAGGTCATCGCGGCCATGCATCACGGCATATAGTTTTTTATCCAAAGGATTCCATTCAATGCCCACGAGGCTGCGAAGCCCGGTGGCATAACGGTAGCCATCCTTTTGGGTCTGATTGATTTTGTGTGCATCAAAGCGCCAGACTCCACCATGGTCTTCAAGCATATTACATGGGTCCATGCCCACTGAAAACGGCGTTCGGTTGAATTCCTGGCAGGCGTTGGAGGGCGCTCCAAATGGCACAAAAATATGGCCTTGATCGTCAAAGGTCACCGGCTTGGCGACATGCTCATGGCTGCCGTGGGCATGGTCGTCGGTCATGATCACTTCCAGGTCTCCACCAGGTACCAACTGGCCAGGACTGAGTTTCATCCGGTATACGACGAGTTCGGTGCTGAAATACAGGTAACCCTGGTAAAGTCGCATGGCCGTTCCATAACGGCCGATTTCTTTGTACCCGCCAAAGGTGGCTATGCTGTCCATCTTTCCGTCTCCATCGGTATCCCGGAGGGCGGCATTACCGCCTTTTTTGGTCTGCAGCAGTTTGACATAAATATCACCGCTTTCACTGACCGCGATATGCCGGGCGCCGCCGGGTATGCTATCGGCCACCACCGTCACTTCAAATCCATCGGGTACAAACAAATCCTGCGGACGTTTACACCGGGTCAGCAGAAGAATCAATAAAAGGCAAAGGGAGGCTTTACAAAGGACCCTGAAAGATCCCAGACCATTCATTCGTATCATGTTTAACTGCGGCAAATCATTCTGTAAAGGATAGGGCATTGAGGTCCCAAACCACGTCACCGTCGAGAACGGTCATTTCACAAACGATCCTTTTATCCCCTGCCATTTTTTTCTGGCGGACATCGTAATATCCGAAATTGCCTTTTTCGATTTTAAGCAAAGCGATATCGGCAGCAGCGCCTATGCTCAGATGGCCCAATTCGGTTTTTTTGATCACTTGTGCCGGTTTCCAGGTGCTCGCTTCCACAATCTCTTTCATGCTGAGACCGATGTTGATCAGTTTGGACATGGTCATGGCCATATCTTTCATGCCGGCATTCATGCTCCCGGTATGCAGGTCCGTGCTGATGGTATTGGGTTTAAGGCCTTGCTGAATGGCGGGTATGGCCTGGGCATATACGAAACTGCCGCCTCCATGGCCCACATCCATGATGATGCCCCTTTGCTGGGCTTTCAGAGCCCAGGGCCTGACCTTACCGTCCAGGACCACAGATTCCCGGCCTGCCACCTGGGCATAACAATGGGTAAAAATATCACCCGGACGAAGCACGTGATTCAGAAGGGTGTCGAGCGAAAGGGGGGGATCACATCCACCAAAATCAATCATGACCGGAATGTCAGCCAGGCGGCCCGCTTCTGCAGCTCTCAGGGCAGGAGTCCAGTCCCTGGATCCATAATGAGCCAGCTTGATGCCCACGATTCTATCTTTATTGGACCTGGCTGTCATCGCCGTCAGCTTGGCATCCATGTCGGCCAGGTTTTGCTCATAAGCCCCACCACTCATGCCAGCTCCCACAATATTCAAAAAGGAATAAACCTTGGTTTTGGAATGGCCAATGGTCTGGGCTTTGAAATCCTCATAATTGCGCCATCCCGCTCCTCCGGCATCTGCAACAGCGGTGACCCCTGCACGGAGGGTGAATCCGTCCGGTGGCAAAGCGGTATAACTGTTGCTCAGATAGGCGTTGGATTTGGTGCCAAAAAAATGATGGCCGTGAATGTCGATAAGGCCGGGCGTTACATAAAGTCCCGTGGCATCAATGGTTTTTTTAGCTGATTTGGTGATCGATTTTGCCACTTCGGCAATCTTGCCATCCTTTACGCCGACATCCATCACCTGGTCAATATTGTTTTTCGGATCGATCACATGGCCATTTTTGATCAGGAGGTCCAGGGCCTGGCCTGGAAGGAGATATACCAGGCCCACCATGGCCAGGCAAAACAAATAAAGTCTATTCATACATTTTTTACTTTCAAAGTTAGAGTCTATAGTTGAACTTGAAAGGCAATAAAACCTCATTACCCTTACCGGGAGTAAAATAAGTAAAAAAAGAGCATTCAGCTCTCAGTTTTCAGCTTTCAG
>CAYOPD010000201.1:3208-4539 GCA_964405735.1 uncultured Saprospiraceae bacterium
GCTGATGGCTGATTGCTGACTGCTGACTGCTGCTACCTCACCTCAGCAAAGTCACATCCCCCTTATAAATCAGCCTTTCCCCGTCGGTAAATTCCACGTCAATCACATAGACGTAAACTCCCGGCTGGGCTTCCGTACCCCCGAAGCGTCCGTCCCAGATGACGACCCCGCCCGGGTCAGGCCCGAGGTTTTGCACATCGGAAACCAGGTCACCCCAGCGGTTGAAAATTTTTCCCGAGCGGATGACGGCGATGCCTGCATTGGCAAACAATTTGAATTCCTGGTTGGCACTGAGCTGATCCGGACGGAAGATATTCGGAATGAATACCGCCCGTTTAAGGTCGACATCGAGTGTAATATTATCGAAAGCCACACAATTGTTGCCATCATAAGCCGTAGCTGAAAAGACCGTTTTTTTCTTTGGCGAAAGGAGGACTACAGAACAATCCCCGGTCACACAGGTGAGGCCATCTATATTTACCCATTGGACACGGTTGAGGGGATTGTTGCTGATGACCGTGAGCCGTAGGCTGTCCCCGAGCCGGATCCGGGTATCGTCACCCAATTCGATATTGAACCTGGGTGGATCGGTCACGCGGAACACCGTATCGAGGGCACATCCCTTCCGGTCGAAGATGGTCAGCTGGTAATTGCCGGCCCTGAGGGAGGCTTGGTTGGATATAGGCGTCACCGTGCCATTATTGATCGTATAGGTATAACTGGCCCCATTGCCTCCGGAAACCCCGGGGATGGCTATACTCACAGGAATGCCGGCACAGGTTGGACTGTAGCTTGGCAGGATAGCCACCGTCAGGGGCGGTGGTTCATTCACCAGGATGTTGGAGAGGGTATCCCTGCAACCTTTCACATCAGTAATGGTCACACTATATGTTCCAGGGATCACATTCCGTACAAAACTGGTATCCCCAAAATTGGCAGTCCATGCATAAGTGATTTTTCCAGCATTGCCGCCGGTTGCTGTGATCCCCAATTGGCCATCGTTTGACCCCGGACAGGTAATCGGCCGGGTGCGAATGGTATCGAGGGAAACGAGGAGAGCCGGTGGCTGGCTGATGGTCAGTGAATCGGTGAACAGACAATTATTGAGGTCGGTCACCGTCACCGTGTACCTGCCTGCTGCGAGACCGGTGCGATTGGAAGTTGTATCGTTATCGTTCCAGAGATAACGGAAAGGGGAGGTGCCACCTAAAGCGAGGTAATTGATGTTGCCGTCATTGTACCCAAAACAAGTGTTGTCTTTGGTCGTCGTCCGGAGGGCATCCCTGGAGATCGCGTCAGGCGCACTAATGTTAAAAGTCAACTGGGTCCTG
>CAYOPD010000202.1:0-4528 GCA_964405735.1 uncultured Saprospiraceae bacterium
GCATGTATTAAGCCTCCCGCTAGCGTTCATCCTGAGCCAGGATCAAACTCTCCATTGTCATGACTCATTCATTTCGTTTAGTACTCTTCCTTCCTCTTTCTCCCTACTTGTCAATGAACTTGTTTTTCAGAGATTTTTTCATCTCTTAACCGCTCTCCTTTTGATTGCGGCACGCAAAGATATAAAACTTTTTCTTAATCCAAAAAGTTTCTGAAAAATATTTTTATTTATTTTTCTTTCTCCTCCGACGACTTATCCGTCGTCTCCGGAGAAATATTACCTTTCAACTTTTCCTGCAAAGCCGAGAACTCTGCCAGTTCTCCTAAAGTAGTCTTTTCTGCCTTTGTTGTCAAGGCTTTCGCGGCTTTTAACGCGGCTTTCTTTTCGGCCTCGTCCGTCGCCTGATCACCACTCCCTTTTACTGCTTTGCTCGCTTCTTTCCGGATATCATCCAGGAACCGCGTATGAGATACCAGGATCCGTTTGTCGTCCCGGTTGAATTCAATCACTTTGAAGGTTAGCACATTGTCTACTTCTGCATACGAACCGTTCTCTTTCTTGATGTGCTTTTGAGGAGCATAGGCTTCCAGTCCATAAGGCAATTGCACAATAGCGCCTCCCTTGTCGTCCTTCCGGATCACGGTGGCTTCATGGTAAGAACCTACCGGGAATACCTGCTCGAACGTATCCCAGGGATTTTCTTCCACCTGTTTGTGTCCTAAGGACAGTTTACGGTTGTCCTTGTCAATCTCCAGGACCATGATGTCGATTTTCTCCCCGATGCTGATAAACTCAGATGGATGAGAAAACCGTTTGGTCCAACTCAGATCACTGATGTGGATCATCCCTCCGATGCCTTCACCCAGTTCGACAAAAACGCCGTAAGGAGTGAGGTTTTTCACCACGCCGGTATGCTTACTGCCTACCGGGTAAGATTCTGAAATGGTCATCCAGGGATCCTGGCTGAGCTGTTTCAGCGAAAGGGACATTTTCCTTTCTTCTTTATCTATGGTGACCACCTTGGCTTCAAATTCCTGGCCAAGCTGGAAATAGTCTCTTGAATTAACCGGCTGGTTGGACCAGCTCACTTCGGATACGTGGATCAGGCCCTCGATTCCAGGGCTGATTTCAAGGAAAGCTCCGTAATCTTCAATGTTGACGATCTTCCCTTTAACAATATCCCCTTCTTTGATGGTATCTCCCAGCACATCCCAGGGATGAGGCTGAAGTTGTTTCAAGCCCAGGGAGATCCTTTTCTTGTTTTCGTCAAAGTCGAGAACAACTACATTGAGCTTTTGGTTCATGGCCAATACCTCATTGGGATGGTTGACCCTGCCCCAGGAAATATCGGTGATATATAAAAGCCCGTCTACTCCGCCCAGGTCCATAAAAGCTCCGAAGTCGGTGATGTTTTTGACAACCCCTTCCAGTACCTGCCCTTTTTCCAGTCCGGATATGATCGCATCCCGCTGTTCCGCGAGATCGCTTTCAATAAGGGCTTTGTGCGAGATCACGGCATTTTTAATGGTCTCGTTGATCTTGACCACTTTGAATTCCATCGTTTTGCCAACGTACTGATCGTAGTCCGTGATTGGTTTGATGTCAATCTGCGAGCCGGGCAGAAAGGTTTCCAGCCCACTGGCATCCACGATCAGGCCGCCCTTGGTCTTGCTGACCACAGTACCTTTGATGATGGTGCCGTTGTTGAATGAATCGACCAGGCTTTCCCAGGCTTTCAGCAACTTGGCCTTTTTGCGGGAAAGGACCAACTGGCCTTTGGCATTTTCCTGCGATTCAACATAAACATCCACCAGGTCGCCTATTTTCAGGTCGCCCATGTCCTTGAACTCATCATAAGGAATGAGCCCGTCTGATTTATAGTTAATATCCAAAACCACATCCGAACCATGGATGGAGGATACTTTCCCTTTTATGATTTCATGATCTCCGAGTGTACTTAGTGTAGTGGTGTATTTGCTTAAATACGATTTTTTCTCATCATCTGAATAATATCTTGTATTCCGGTTTCCTGCAGACCAGTTGAAATCATCATGCGCAGTCTCCTCATCCTGGACGGACTCCAACTCAAGCACCAGCTCAGGCCCTTCAACCAGGGTGCTTTCTTCCTCCACGGATTCGGGCTCCATGGAACCCGTTAGGTCCGCGGATTCTTCCTCGGCGGGGATGATGTTTTCTTCCATATCCTGGACATCGTCTTTTTCTTCCAGCATGATTGTCAGATGATTTTAATGAACCAATCGGTTTAAGCGGGGCAAAATTACACTTTTATTTCTTATTCAAGTGGAAATATCGGCAAAAAAATCATTTCTTTTCTTACCCCTCTCTTCATTCGGTGGATTTTGAACTCTAACTACTGAAAGTAAAGACAATATATATTATATTTTAATTTAAAATATAAGGCCATCCCGTAATTAATGATTTGTAAACAGGGTGACAGTCGGAAGGTTTATTGGGACCATGGACCCCGACCGCGATCAGTTTGCATCAATCAGCCTCCCTGAACCGGTCACCAGGTAATCCACCAAAGGATTTCCGGTGAATAAGATATCCCCGCTTCCACGAAGCCTCACATAGAGATTATTGATAACATGTATTTCAGCATCGCCGCTGCCGTAATTGGTGATCCGGGTATTCCGGGTATTCAGGAAAAAAGCAAACAATTCCCCGGAACCATCGATTTCCACCTCGTGCCGGTCTGCAAAGCCCCTGAGCCGGACAGTCCCCGATCCTTCGATCCAGGTATACACCTCGTCGACATCCAGGTTGAGATCAAAATCGCCACTGGCCCGGGAATGCAGTTCAATATCCCCGTTGATCCGAAAACGGTTGTCTCCGTAAATATCTCCGGAACCGGTAATTTCAATTTTGGTCAAATCCGGCACGATAATATAAATTTTTGAGCGGCCTGAAGACCAGTGGTGCCCCCGTTGGCTTATAATCAGTTTTCCACCGGTCACCCTGAAATCCAGGTCATATAATACCTCCTCATAACCCTCAAATTCAATGGAGAACCCAGGCCCCTGGCTGAGCACGATGTCCGTGGAGGCGTCCTGACGCAACTGAGTAAATGGGGGCGTATTCACGGGAATGAATATGTATTCCCCAAGGTCCCTTTCACACGAACCCAGCACCAGGATAGAGGAAAAGAGAAGAAAAAAAATCTTATTTTTCATAACATCCGGTTTAAGTGACTTACTTATTTTAAGACAGGGGTATAAGCCGGAATGTTAGTTAGGGAAGTATTAAATATGGGAGCTGGAAGCTCGAAGCTCAAAGCTCTAAGCTGGCGAAACCCTCGTCATTTGCAGGTATCATGGGACCTCAGGTTCCCTAGCTCCTAACTTCTAGCTCCTAACTTCCAAAAAAAACCCGTTTTCATAGATCAGCCGGCCGTCTGCCCAAATCTGACCGCCGCTGCGCATATCTGCGATCATATCCTGGTGCACCGCGGATTCATTTTGTCCGCCGCACTGCAAGTAGGATTGGCCGATGGCCATATGGACGGTGCCCGCCATCTTTTCATCAAAGAGTATGTTTCTGGTCGGCCTTTGAATATGGATGTTGGTACCGATGGCCACCTCGCCAAACCGCCGTGCGCCAGGAACATCCAGGATTTCCAACAATTTTTCGTTCCCGGTTTCAGCCTGGGCCTCCACGATGATCCCATTTTCAACACGAAGGCTTATCCCCCCGATCGTTTGATGCTCATAGAGAAAGGGATAGTCAAAATAAACATGACCCTGGACCGAATCCTCCAACGGGCTGGTGTAGACCTCCCCGCTGGGCATGTTGTTTTTTCCATCCGAATTGATCCAGGTGCGCCCGGCAACCGAGAAGGTGAGGTCTGTCTTTTCATTCAGGTAGGTAATCCGTTGCACCGTATTAAGAAAATCAACTATAGCCTGTTGTTGTTGTCCGAGTCGTTTCCAGGCTTCATCGGGCCGGTCTTCATTCAGAAAACAGGCTGCTGCTATAAAAGAAGAGAATTCCTCTGTACCCATCGAAGCTTCTTTTGCTCCCGCCGGCGTAGGGTACTGGCAGAGCGTGCGCCTAAGGGCCTGACTGCCGGTGCGGAGGGTGTAGGTTTTTTGAAGTGGCCCGGTGACTTCCCTGCGCAAGGCCTGAAACGTTTTGTTCATGGGTGGCTGACCGGCATCTTCAAAAGGGGCGCGGACGTACAAATAGGCCTGGAATTGTTCCATGGCCTCCCGGTAGGATGGATTGACGTATTTGATAAATTCTTCATGGGCAAACCGGTTGTGCATCTCTTCCTGTCCTTCAAAGGTTAAATTACAAACCGGGACCGCTTTGCGCTTCAGAGCACCTTCATAGAGCGACTGGACGAGAGGAAGAGCAAGGGTAGTCGTCTGGATGTACAGTTTGTCGCCACTGCCGATGCGAAGGCAATAGTCCAGCAACAGATTGCCGTAAGCTTCCAATTCCCGCTGATTCATCTTACCAGCTTTTCACCATATAGGGATAACGTACCACGTATTGTTCTTTGACC
>CAYOPD010000203.1:0-4526 GCA_964405735.1 uncultured Saprospiraceae bacterium
TCCGCAGGCAGGTAACCCAGCCAGCCATTGGTATAACCAAAAAACAGGGTGTGGGAGAAGGGGGACCGGTCCCTCACTTCATTGGATATTTCGCAAAACAACTCCAAAGGAGCTGACCAGATGGCAAGGTCTTCGTTTAGCCTGAGGAAGCGGACCGGCAGACGGACCAGGGGATCCCCGTTCTTATCGGCCCGGCTGTACCTGCCGAGATAAGAAGGCCAGCCCAATCCCGGTTTCCGGGGACTTTCGACGGTCAGTGACCCTGTGAACAAACTTACGGTATCCACGGTATACCCGATCATCCGGTTTGCCTCAAGGATCCGGTCCCCGAGCAGGACCCTGAACTGGCTCAAATGCCCTGCCTGGGGGCTTGGATAAACACTGTAGATAGGAGCGATATTGCCGGCGGCCCCATTGATGAATAAAGTGGTGGCCCCGGTCTGTTCTTCCACATAGTTGGATACCACACCGGGAGCGTCCCCGCTGATCACCATGCTGGTCCCTCCCAGCACGGTACCATGAATGGGATAGTTCACGATCAGGGCCAGGGGGCTGCGGTCCGGTTTTTCGAGGCGGATCAGGCCCAGCCTGCGGTCCACGGGCCCGTCGGGATTGAGTCCCAGGGAAGCCCGGCCATCGACGTCCACTGCCCTGCGGTTGATATTGGCCTGGGAAAAACCCCAACCTATACCCAGTCTCGCAGGCTCCAGTTTGCGGCGGGCTTCCGCAATGCCATCGAATAGTGTTTTTTCTACAAATGCGGTATACTCGGTATCCACGGGGTGTTTGTAGCGGTCTCCCAGAAAAACCTCGGCCAGCCCGGGTACCCCAACTTCCGGGGCGGAATGGGTATGCGTGACCGTCCACCAGAAATTGACGGGTTCAATACCCAGTTTTTGTTTCAAGTGGGCTGCCACTTCATCATAGAGGGAGGGCGAGAACAGGCAGATTTCAGTGGAGACCAGGAAAAATTGGGTGCGTCCGTCATCCAGGGCCACAATCCGGTGATAAATGCTGTCGTGGACCCCGGTAGACACACGGGCTCCGTAGCCGAGCAGTTGTTTGGGCTTGTCGGGGGTGATGTTTATTTTAACCACGGAGGCTCTGAATCCCGTGGTAGGCGGGGATTGGCTGATCAGGCTGGGCCTGAACCACAAGAGACAGGACAGGATAAGGGATAAACCATGCTTTAAGGTGGCACTGGATTGAAGAGAGGATGAATATTTGAATTTCATTTAGCCTTGAATTATCAGGTCTTCAATATAATGCATAAAGGGAAATTTGTATAATCGTTTGCATTAGTCAAGTTGATGACTGGCAGCGGCTCCATGGTTTATTACAAGGTCGGAGCTCAGCTCCTCCCAAGCATGGTTTATTACAAGGTCGGAGCTATGCTCCTCCCGAACATGGAGAACACGGAGATTACGGAGGAATTTTTTATGTATCTCTGTTTTCGTTGTATAGCCTGATGGGACTTCAAATACTAAATATATTAAACCTCTGTGATCTCCTTCTTTACGCGCGAAACCCTTTCCACTTCATTGGGCTGGAGCCAAATTTTATTGGCGCATCCACCACTCCCTCCCCGGAAATTCGACGAGGGCGGTTTCCATGTTTTTGGTGTCCTGGAGGGTGATGTAAATCCTGCGTCCGTCTGTTCCACCGAAAGCGATATTGCTGGGTTTCTTGCCGGTGAGGACAATTTCTTTAAGAAGGGCTCCAGAAGGGGAGACGACGGCGATGGTCCCTTTGCCATGCCGGGTGATGTATAGGTTTCCTTCCCGGTCGCAACGCATGCCATCCATACCGAAATCCGGAAATTCGATCAGCAGGCGTTTGTTGGATACCGTGCCGCTGTCGGACAGATCGTAGGCCCATACTTTGCGTTGCACGGATTCGTTGACATAAAGGGTCTTTTCATCCGGGCTGACTTCGATCCCATTGGTCGTGCCCATGTCTTTTTCCAATAAGGTCACCTTGCCATCCGTATCGATACGCCAGATATTGCCTGTACCTGCTCCCCAGTTTGGATCACTGGCATAGATGCGGTCCCGGCCGTCGATGGCGATGTCGTTGGGCTGGTTCATGGTCGGCTCATGGGCAAATACGCTCAGTTCTTTCGAGGCCATAGTTACTTTCAGGACATTGTGATTGGTATAATCCGCAATGAACATATCGCCCCTGCTGTCAAACCGGATCCCGTTGCCGATGCTGCCATTTGGTAATTCAATAAAAACACTGCCCAATCCCTCCGGGGTGATCTTGCCGATCGTACCCTGGCGCTCGAAGTTGACCGCATAGACATTGCCGTCACCGTCTACGGCAGGCCCTTCAGCCCCGGAAGTAAAACTATTGACCGGGGTAAATACTACCGGACTCATGGTGGTATCAGGTTTTGAAACATTTTTACAATATGACATGGAAATGGAAATCGAGAAAACAAAGAATATTTTTATGGTCGTCATGGTTTAAGAAATATAAGCAAGATATCTCATTTATGCCTGATTCTTTATGTTTCACGGGAAAGGGGTGATAAGTCGGAAGGTAAAGAAATCGGACAGTAGAACGGAATATCGTCCCTGACAGGACGAAAGATCCTACCCATGGACCGGTTACCCACATTAAATCCCTGACGGGATGGGTGGGCGAAGCAGTGGTTGCCACCTGGTCCAGCCCTGCGCGATGCAAGGTGGCAATCACTTAGCGCAGCCTGTGCGGCGCAAGATGGCAATCACCAGGGTGAGATGTAATATATCGTCCCTGACAGGACGAAAGATCCTACCCATAGACCGGTTACCCATATTAAATCCCTGACGGGATGGGTGGGCGAAGCAGTGGTTGCCACCTGGTCCAGCCCTGCGCGATGCAAGGTGGCAATCACTTAGCGCAGCCTGTGCGGCGCAAGATGGCAATCACCAGGGTGAGATGTAATATATCGTCCCTGACAGGACGAAAGATCCTACCCATAGACCGGTTACCCATATTAAATCCCTGACGGGATGGGTGGGCGAAGCAGTGGTCGCCATCTGGTCCAGCCTGCGCGACGAAAGGTGGCAATCACTTTGCGCAGCCTGAAAAATTTCTTCCCTGCCGTGACGGAACACTGGCATACTGGAACTAATATGCCACCACCCGGATCCGTCCATCTGCTAAATTCAATTTTTGCCTGAGCTTAAAAAATACTACTTTACCCGGACTCATCAGGAGCTTTCAACCACAATGCATATCCGTTTTCTGATTCTTATCCTGCTCATCATCGCAAGTTGTAAACTTTCTAAAAATACAGGAAAAGGCCCAATAGAACCCGGAGAGGCCCTCGCCACCTTTGAACTGGAGCCGGGTTACAAAATTGAACTGGTTGCCTCCGAACCGCTGGTAACCGATCCGGTGGACATGGAGATCGATGAATATGGACGCCTTTATGTAGTTGAACTGCATGGCTATCCCCTTGACCTGGGAGGAAGTGGAGTCGTAAAACTCCTGTCCGATACCAATGGAGATGGAAAAATGGACAAAAGCACTGTCTTTGCTGACAAACTGGTCATGCCCTTTGGAATCCTGCGCTGGAAAAAAGGCGTCCTGGTGGCGGATGCCCCCGATATCCTTTACCTGGAGGACAGCGATGGGGACGGCATGGCAGATATCCGTAAAAAAATCCTCACCGGCTTCGCGGTTTCAAATGCCCAGATGAATGTAAGCAATCCGGTTTACGGGTTGGACAACTGGATTTATGCCACTTCTGAATCCGGCTCGACTTACCAGATTTATAAAAAAGAATTCGGAGACCTTGGAGGTGACATCCTCTACCCGGACCAGGCGGATAGCCCCCGTCTGCCCCTGAAAGGAAGCGGCCGTACGGTGCGGTTTCGCCCGGACCGTAAAGGCCTTGAGCTGACCTCCGGTAAAACCCAGTTTGGCCATGCCTTTGACGACTGGGGACACCATATCCTGGGAAACAACTCTAATCACATCTATCATGAAGTCATTGCAGACACCTATCTCAAACGCAATCCGGAATTGTCGGTTTCAAACGCTACCCAAAACATGACCGACCATGGCGAAGAAGTGTTTCCAATCACCCATAATCCGGAACATCAGTTGCTGACCAATGTTGGGGTTTTTACTTCTGCCTGTGGCAACATCGCTTACTCCGGAGCTGCTTTTACCGAAGCCTTTAATAAAAACGTCTATTTCGTCTGTGAGCCGGTCAGCAATATGGTTCATGCCGACCTGCTGAAAGATACAGGGGCCAGTTTTATTGCCCGAAGGATCGGACGTCCCAATAAAGAATTCCTGGCTTCCACGGATTTTTGGTTCCGCCCGGTCAATTTGTATTCCGGACCCGATGGAGCGATCTACGTAGTGGATTATTACCGGCAAATTATCGAACAGATGAAAGACTTGCCCGTGGTGATTCGGACATTTGATTTAGGGGGAGACAAAGTAGTAGCGACCCAGCCGTTTATTTCCGATCGAAATCCCTTTATTGGCTCGAGGGCTACTCGCTTTTTTTTAAAGGAACGAGA
>CAYOPD010000204.1:0-4448 GCA_964405735.1 uncultured Saprospiraceae bacterium
CCGGATATGCCCTTCATCAGAATACACCTAACCCGTTTAAAGCAACGACGGTAATCGGTTATGAATTGGCGAAATCCGACCAAGTAACCCTGAAAATCACCGATGTAACCGGTAAAGTAGTACGGGTATACAATCAGGATGGTGTAAAAGGGTACAATCAACTGAAAGTAAACCGCAACGAAGTGAGTGGTGCAGGCGTTCTGTACTATACGATCGAAACGAAAGATTACAGCGCTACCAAGAAAATGATCCTGGTAGACTAATTAAAGTAAACATTAGGCATCCCCTCCCCGGACGAGGAGGGGATGTTCTTAATGACGATAAAAGTAGACTCAAAACAACCTTGAATTCAGGTATTTTATTTGCCCTTCACGGGGTAAATCTGATGAATGAATAGGTGAGATTGTTAGAGAATAAGATTCGGAAATTCGTCTTGAGAAAAGGGCTTCAGCATATGAGGCCCTTTTTTATTTTATGGTCCCGGTGGCGCAAAGGTTATATTCACAATGCCCTTTTCGCGGGGATGACTGCCGGCTTCCTGGTTTATCTGATTCTGCGCATCACAAAAATCCCCATCACCCATGATGAAGCGGGCACCATCCTCAACTTTTCTACACAGCCATTATGGGATATCATCACCTACAGGGACCCTATACCCAATAATCATATCCTCAATACTTTACTGATAAAATGGAGTACCGCGATATTTGGCTCTGCCGAATGGGCCTGTCGCTGTCCCAACTTCATGGCCGGGGCCCTTTATATGGTCACCGGCTACCTCCTGCTGAGACTCCTCAACGGGAAACATAGTTTTAAATCCCTCGCAGGGATCATCCTTCTCTTGGGAAACCCTTATTTACTGGAATTTTTTTCCCTGGCCAGGGGATATGGCCTTTCTCTTGGTTTGATGATGGCCTCCCTCTGGTTTTTAATTCGCGGGAAGGAAAAGGACCATCTTTATTGCCTTCTATTTGCCGCCCTGGCGGTCTATGCAAACCTCACCCTGCTCAATTATTATATTCCCCTTCTTGTATTGGTATTTATACTGAAAAGAAAGGACTCCCTGAAAGCGGTTGTAAGGTCAGCCTTGCCGGCTCTGGTGATCACCTTGATTCTGATTGCCCTGCTCGGACTTCCGGTGATGAAAATGCTGCAAACCGATCAATTCAGGTTCTGGGGTAATCAGGGGTTCTTCGCGGACACTTTCCAACCCCTCCTGCAATCCTCCCTCATGGGGGAATCCTATTTTGGCAAAGCGACGGGAACGGTTTTCACCGGGCTCATCCTATTTGTTTGCCTGTTTTTGCTGGCCTCTGCCATACGAATTTTGATGGTACACCGGTTTAAAGCGCTGAAACTGCCCCGGTTTCAGTTCTTATTCCTGTTTTTTGGTACCCTTCTTTACAATATCCTGCAACATATTTTCATCGGTGTGCCTTACCTCAACGCACGCACTGCCTTGTTCTTTTACCCGCTTTTCAGTCTGGCCTTATTCGGCGTCATGGCAGAAGATGACAAATGGATCAAAGTAAAACAGATGCTTCTGGTGGTCCTGACAGGCTTTTCCATTTGGCATCTGACCAGGACCTGGAACCTTCATTCCTCCCGTGAATGGTGGTTTGACGGGGACAACAAAAAGGTCATGGCTTGGATTGCCTCAGATATTGCAGGGAGAAAAGATATAAAGGCTAGTTTAAAATGCAACTGGCTGTTTCAGCCTTCTTTAACCTATTATGTAAAAACCAGGTACATGGATGAAATAGACCTGCCCCCTTATAACCAAACTATGGATACGTCCGCACTGGTGGACTATTATTATATCACCAGCGATGATAAAAGTCCCTGGTTTGAAAAAAATTATACGGTAGCCCAATCCTTTGCCTGGGACAGTCGTTTTTTAATGAAGAAAAAACAAATGAGTGAATAAAAAAAGCATAACTTTGCGATCCAATACCGCGGGATGGAGCAGTTGGTAGCTCGTCGGGCTCATAACCCGAAGGTCGTAGGTTCAAGTCCTGCTCCCGCTACGAAAGAAGCCGTTGATTTTCAGCGGCTTTTTTATTTCTCACCCCTCATCCCTCACCCCTCAATCCTCATTCAATTTCTTTCCCCTAATTTCGCACCATGTCCAGGGAAGTTTATATCGTAAGTGCACTTCGGACCCCAATCGGTAGTTTTGGAAGTGCTATGGCCCCACTTTCGGCGACAGACCTCGGAGCTGCTGTTATGAAGGCTACGGTAGCGGAAGCGAAGATTGATCCCGCCCAGGTGGAGGAAGTATTTTTTGGCAATGTCTGTTCGGCTAATCTCGGGCAGGCGCCGGCCAGGCAGGCGGCAATAAAATCCGGTCTGCCTTATGAGGTTTGCTGTACGACAGTGAATAAGGTATGCGCTTCGGGTATGAAAGCGATTATGCTTGGTGCCCAGAGCATTCAGCTGGCTGACCGTGAAATGGTAATTGCCGGGGGAATGGAAAGCATGACCAATGTGCCCTATTACCTGCCCGGGAACCGGTGGGGTACCAGATACGGGCATAATGATACAATTGATGGTCTTTTAAAAGACGGTCTGCAGGACGCATACAGCAATCAAGCCATGGGTACAAGTGCCGATGAAACGGCAGTCCGGTTCGGGATCTCCAGGGAAGCACAAGATGAGTATGCCATGAGGTCATACCGGCTGGCCGCCGAAGCCTGGGAACAGGGTCGGTTCAGGGATGAGGTGGTAAAGGTCACCATAGATGCCGGGAAAGGCAGAACCACCATTGTTGAGCAGGATGAGGAATTTACGCGGGTCAATTTTGAAAAGATACCCCATTTAAAACCTGCGTTCAGCAAGGAAGGGACGGTCACCGCCGCTAATTCCTCCACCATCAATGACGGTGCAGCCTCCATACTCCTGGTATCCGGTGAAAAGATGAAAGCGCTTGGCCTGAAACCCCTGGCCAGGATTGTTTCTTTCGCGGATGCCGAACAGGAGCCTAAGTGGTTTACCACAACCCCAACCGTGGCAGCACCCCTGGCCCTTCGTAAGGCCGGCCTGAGCCTGAATGAGATTGACTACTTTGAAGTGAACGAGGCTTTTGCAGTCGTCGCGCTTTCATTTATCCAATTGCTGCAGCTGGACCCGTACCGGGTTAATATCCATGGCGGGGCCGTTGCGCTGGGGCATCCACTGGGCGCTTCAGGAGCCCGGATCCTGGTTACCCTGGCCCATATTCTTAAACAAAGGAAATCCAGGTATGGACTCGCGGCGATCTGCAACGGAGGCGGAGGGGCCAGCGCAGTGGTCCTGGAAAATATGGTATAGAAACCAGGAGGTGTCTTCGAGAAACCCCCTGGTTTTCCTTGCCGATGAATGTTCTTAAACATTTGTTGATTAAATCCGTTTATTTTATCATAATATAACCCCAACCGATGAAAGCATTTCCCTTATTGTTCCTGGTTTTTGGGATCCAGGCATGCCCAAATCCATCTGGGAATTCCATCAAAACCGAACAATCTACCGCAAACCATATGGATCAAAATACGAAATATGAAATAGCCACCTTTGGGGGTGGATGTTTTTGGTGTACCGAAGCCATTTTCCTCGAACTCGAAGGGGTGGTCAAGGTGGAATCAGGGTATTCCGGAGGCCATGTCGATAATCCCACTTACAAGGAGGTCTGCACCGGGAATACCGGTCATGCTGAAGTCATTCAGATCACCTTTGATCCGTCCAAAGTCAGTTTTGAGGAGGTATTACTGGTTCATTTCACCACCCATGACCCAACGACACTCAACCGGCAGGGTAACGATGTAGGCACCCAGTACCGCAGTGTGGTTTTTTACCACAATGAAGCGCAGAAGGCTGCTGCAGAAAAAGCCAAAGCCGAGGTAGCCCCGGCATTGTGGGCAGGTAAGCCCATAACCACCCAGATTGAACCCTTTGAAAAATTCTATAAGGCGGAGGATTACCACCAGAATTATCTCGAGGAAAACCCCAATCAGCCCTACTGCGTTTATGTGGTCAATCCGAAGGTGGAAAAATTCAGGAAAGCCTTCAAGGACAAACTGAAAAAACATGAATGACGGTTACAATCCCCTGACTCCTGAGGAAGAATATGTCATCGTGCACAAAGGCACAGAAAAGCCTTTTTCCGGGGAATACGACAACTTTAAGGGAGAAGGCACCTATATCTGCAGGAGATGCAACGCCCCCCTTTACCTATCTACGGATAAATTTCACAGCGGTTGTGGTTGGCCCAGTTTTGACAGTGAAATTCCGGGTGCCGTATTAAAAAAAACAGATGCGGATGGCCGCCGCACGGAAATCCTCTGCGCCAATTGCCAGGGCCACCTCGGTCATGTATTCTATGGGGAAGGATTCACCCCCAGGAATACCAGGCATTGTGTAAACTCGCTGAGCATGCGGTTTGTAGCCAGGAAGTAGTTGTTTGGACGAAGCTT
>CAYOPD010000205.1:0-4348 GCA_964405735.1 uncultured Saprospiraceae bacterium
CGGTGGTTTTAACCAGTACGTTTGGCTTTTCGCCGGGGTAGGCCTTTTCGTCCTGCTCCTGGCCTGCATCAATTTTATGAATCTCAGTACGGCCCGTTGTGAAAAAAGGGCCAGGGAGGTTGGAATCCGCAAGTCGCTGGGCTCCGGGCGAGCACAACTGATCAGGCAGTTTTTTGGGGAATCCCTCCTGGTGGTCCTGATTTCTTTCCTGGCCGCGTGCGGATTGATCCTGTCTTTCTTACCCGGGTTTAATGAAATTACCCAAAAACAAATGGCTTTCCCTGCCGGGAGCGTTAATTTCTGGCTGATCTGCCTGGCATTTACCGCTCTGACCGGCTTGCTGGCCGGGTCCTATCCTGCCTTCTACCTTTCTTCCTTCCAACCGGTAAAAGTATTGAAAGGCACTTTCAAGGCCGGCCGGCTGGCTTCCCTGCCCAGGAAAATCCTGGTAGTCCTTCAATTCACCGTATCCATCACCATGATCATCGGTACGGTCCTTATTTACCAACAGGTCCTCCATACCAAAAACCGGCCTCTGGGTTACGACAAGAACGGGATGATCATGACCCAGATGAAATCCCCTGAATTTTACGGCAAACTGGATTTATTCAGGAATGAATTGATCAGCAATGGAGCCATCCTTGAAATGTCTGAATCCTCCAGTCCGCTTACCGGGATATGGTCCAACAACGGGGGCTTCCAATGGGAGGGAAAGGATCCAAACCTCCAGGCGGAATTTGCCACCGTCTGGGTCAGCCATGAATTTGGCTCTTCCGTAGGCTGGCACGTGAGGGAGGGGAGGGATTTTTCCAGGGCCTTTTCCACCGACACCCAGTCCATGATCATTAATGCGGCGGCTGTCCGCTTTATGAATATCGATCAGCCCCTGGGCAAGGTGATTCGTTGGGGTGACGACCGGGATGCCTTGACCTTTACCATCGTCGGGGTGGTCGACGATATGCTGATGCAATCCCCCTATGAACCGGTAAAACAAACCATTTATTTCCTGGGCCCCCGCCGGGCCAACTGGATGAATTTTAAATTAAATCCGGAAAAAAGAGTGGAGGAATCCATAGGCAAGATTGAAGCAGCCTTTAAAAAATACATCCCTTCAGCCCCTTTTGATTACACCTTTGTGGATGAGGAGTTTGGTAAAAAATTTGAGACCGAAGAGCGGGTCGCCAGCCTGGCCGCCCTGTTTGCGGTATTGGCCGTATTTATTTCCTGCCTGGGTTTGTTTGGCCTCTCCTCTTTCGTTGCCGAACAAAAAACCAAAGAAATCGGGGTGCGTAAAGTCCTGGGCGCTTCCGTGACCAACCTTTGGGCTTTAATGTCCCGGGACTTTACCAGGCTGGTGATTCTATCCTGCCTGATCTCCATCCCCCTTTCTTACTGGTTGCTCAAAGATTGGCTGGAGAACTACCAGTACCGGACGCAGTTCTCCTGGTGGATTTTTGTATTCGCCGGGTTGAGTGCCCTTCTGATTGCTCTGATTACCGTGAGTTTCCAGGCAATAAAGGCCGCCCTGGCAAACCCGATCAGGTCACTAAGGACAGAATAGATACGGGCGAAATAAACGGACTAACGGACTAACTTCTATGATTTACAACCACTTCATCCTCGCCTGGCGAAATCTCCTCAAAAGAAAAGGATTCAGCCTGATCAATAGTTTTGGACTTGCCTCGGGCATCGCCATCTGTATGCTGATCATATTGTTTATCCGGGATGAAGTCCGTTTCGACCGTTTCCTGCCAGAAAGAGAGCGGATTTTCAGGATGGTAGTGGACCGGAAATACCCGGGCCGGTCAACCTCCTATTCTTTCATCCCCCAGTCTTATGCTGCCGCAGTGAAACAGGAATGCCCGGAAGTGGAGGAAGCGGTCAGGCTTTATAATTTCCTGGGCGGGGGATCCGTTCAATACAGGTTTGGGGATAAAAAATTCGAGGAATTTAATGTACTGCAAGCGGATTCAACCTTCTTTAAAATCTTTAAGGTTGATTTTATTGCAGGAGAGGCCGTCAGTGCACTTAACCGTCCCAACAGTGTGGTGATGACGGAATCAACGGCCATACGGTATTTCGGTTCAACGGACCAGGCGGTGGGAAAATTCATCCAGCCGGAAGGCAATGATAATCAAGCCCTGCAAGTCACGGCAATTTGTATGGATTGGCCGGAACATTCCCATTTTGATTTTGACCTGCTGCTCAGCACTACAGGAAACGTTTTTGCAGCAAGGGAAAATTATGTTGGCTTTGCAGCACATACCTATTTTTTACTGAAGCCTAATGGCCTTTCCGGCCAGGTTGAATCAAAGATGCCTGAGATCATCGCAAAATACGCTGCCGGTGATATCGCGCGCCAGTTTTCCATCCCCTTTGATCAGTTTCAGGCAGCTGGCAACGGGTACCGGTATTATTTTCAGTCCCTGACTGATATTCACCTGACCTCACACCTGGAGGGAGAACTAAAACCCAACGGAAGCATGACGGCCATTTATGCTTTCGGCATTGTAGCCGTGTTTATCCTTCTACTGGCCATGATCAATTTTGTCAATCTTTCCACTGCACGTTCCGGTGAACGGGCCCGCGAGGTGGGTATTCGCAAAACCTTCGGTTCGGACAAAAAAAACCTCGTATTCCAATTTCTTGGAGAATCGGTACTGCTGGGTCTTGCAAGCCTGGTGATTGCCATCGGCCTGATCTACATGGTGCTTCCTTTTTTTAACCGGTTTTCAGGAAAGGCATTCACGGTTTACGATTTATTCCAACCCTACCATTTAGTTTTATTGGCCGGCATGGCCCTCAGCACGGGATTGCTGGCCGGAATCTACCCGGCTTTCGTGCTGGCTTCGTTCCGGCCCGTCCGAGTGCTTAAAGGCAAACTCAATACCAGCGCTTATGGCAGGGCCCTGCGCAACGGGCTTGTGGTATTTCAGTTTTCCATCTCCATCATCCTCATTATTTGTACCCTCGTGGTCAACCGGCAGATGAATTATATGACCGGCAATCACCTGGGTTACAACAAGGACCATACCATTCTGATCCAGCGGACAGACCTGCTGGATGCCCAGACCCAGGCATTTAAACAGGCCCTTAGCCAGATACCCGGAGTGGTGAATGTCAGCGGGGCCTCGGCTTTCCCCGGCGACCCGAATTATTTTGGAGTGAGCTGGAGGGAGGCTGGTGACCGGGAGCCCATGACGGGACGTGGTATTTTTGCCGATGACCAATATCAATCGCTTTTTGGGCTTGAGCTCCTGGAAGGCCGGTTTTTCTCTAAAGAATATGTCTCGGATTCCCTGGCCGTGGTTCTAAATGAATCCGCAGTCAAAGAACTGGGCCTGTTGAATCCTCTTGGTGCCCGACTGGTTACCGAAAGCGATTTTTTAAACGGGCCGGATAACCAGCCTTATGAATACCATGTGATCGGCGTACTGAAAGATTACAATTATCAAAACCTGCATCTGCCCATCGTGCCCCTGGTGTTCAACAGTACCTCCCGGTTCCGGGATGTGGCATTTACCACGGCAGTTAAAATGCAGGGGCAAAGCATCCCATCCTCCCTGCGGGTCATTGAGGAAAGATGGAATCAGTTTGTTAAGGACAGGCCCTTCCAATTTGAATTCATGGATAAAACCATCGCCCGCCAGTATGAAGCCGAGAACCGGACCAAAAGCATTTTTACTTTTTTTTCGGTGCTTGCAATCTGTATCGCCTGCATTGGATTACTTGGGCTTGCCGCTTATACGACCCAGCAGCGGATGAAAGAGATCAGCATGCGAAAGGTGCTGGGCGCCTCTACCCTGGGCATTGTAAGCCTTTTGACCAAAGACTTCCTGAAACTCATCGGCCTGGCCATACTCGTTGCTTTTCCTTTAGCCTGGTATGGCATGAGTCGCTGGCTGCAGGGGTTTAGTTACCGGGCAGAACTTTCCTGGTGGATTTTTGGGCTGGCTGCCGCGGGCACCCTCTGTATCGCCCTGGTCACTCTCGGGGCGCAGGCTTACCGGGCGGGGATGGTCAATATTATCAAGACGCTTAGAACGGAATAGTGAGGTCGGGGAGTGGATGGTGTCCCGGGGCTGCGGGAGATGGATGGAATGGGAACCTTAAAAACAAGCGCATTATTCAATTTTTGGTCTGGAATCCGCTTCCTTTTGATTCAGGAGGAAAGCAGTCCCGACTTTCTGAGACCCAAGCTTCAGATAGAAGACCGGATCGGGTGGGAACTTCTGGAAGGGAAAGGACTTCCCCAAACGGAAGGCCTTTCTGATGGGGCTGTAAAAAGTAATTTGTAAAGGATTGGTTCATTCTTAATCAAAGGGCAGGCAAATCCTTCAGTCCGGGT
>CAYOPD010000206.1:0-4327 GCA_964405735.1 uncultured Saprospiraceae bacterium
GTGATCAACAATTTCGGCGGCTTCTACAATACCGAGCTCTATGTGCACGAGGCGCGCATGTGCGGGGCCATCATCCACGCCCCCTGCGTCAACCGCAGCACCTACCTCACCACGATCTACGGTGACGACCTGTTTATCGGTTTTGTCCATATCCAGAACCTCGAACAGAATGTGGCCGTACGCATCGTCGAAGAACGCCTGGCCAACGGCCCCTACCGCAGCCTCGAGGATTTTGTACAACGCATCGACATCAGCAAGGAACAGCTCGAGATCCTCATCCGCATCAATGCTTTCCGCTTCACGCGCATGAACAAATACGAGCTGATGTGGGAAAAAAACATGGTGCACAACCCCCAGGTCAAATACGCCCAGAACGGCAATTTTTTCCCCGATGCAGCCGATCAATACGCGCTGCCCGAGCTGGACGAAGGCCGCTTCGAACAGGCTTTTGACGAAATCGAACTGCTGGGCTTTCCGCTTTGTTCCCCCTTCGACCTGCTTGCAGAGCCCTTTAAAGAAGACATCCTGGCCAGGGACATGCCCGCCCACCACCGTCAGACGGTCACCATGCTCGGGTATTATGTCACCCGCAAATGGGTGAGTACCAAAAACAACAAACTCATGAGCTTCGGCACCTGGGTCGACCGCGAAGGCCGCTTTTTCGATACCACCCATTTTCCGCCTTCCCTCGAAGCTTACCCCTTTAAAGGCAAGGGCATCTACCGCATCCGGGGCAAGGTGGTCGATGATTTCGGATTCAAGAGCCTGGAGGTGGAGTCCCGGGACTTCGGGATGGAGCGGTTGCCGTACAGGAAGGATGAAAGGTATTAGGAATGCCAAAAGGTCGAATTGGCAACAAATAAAATTCACACTACTTTTGTGTACACATTTATAGTGTATGAAAAATATTACATTGAGTGCTGAGGAACACCTCATTCGGAGAGCCAGGGAAAAAGCTTTAAGGGAAAAAACGACTCTAAACCAGGAGTTCAGGTTTTGGCTGGAAAAATATACCGATGAAAAGGCCAAAGGAAAAAGCTATTTGGAAATCATGGACAAGCTTGAATATGTAAAATTGAAAAGAAAACCATCCAGGGAGGAAATGAATGAAAGGTAGATACTTTCTGGATACGAATATCATATTGTACTCTTTTGACTCCTCCAATAAGAGAAAACAAAAAATTGCTGCCGGATTGATACAAAACGGGCTTGAGAGGAGGACGGGAAGAGTTAGTTTTCAGGTCATTCAGGAATTTATGAATGTTGCAGGAAAACCGGACATCATGGGAATGAAAACGGAAGATATTATTTTGTTCTCCCGGGAAATATTAATACCGCAATGCGAAATGAGAACCAGCTTTGACCTTTTATTAGATGCCCTTCAAATAAAATTCCGGACTGGCTATTCATTCTATGACAGCCTGATCATTGCTGCCGCGCTTATACAAGAGTGCAGCATACTTTATTCGGAAGATCTGCATAACAGCCATAAATTTAATGGGCTTCAAATTGTAGATCCGTTTAAATGAAAAGTTGATTTATGATTTAATTTATAGAAGGGATTTTAATTCAATTCCAAACACCTCAGCCACCTGCTGGTACCGGACAGTCACCGGAACCATCTTAATCCAATGGCGGCCTGCCGGAATGTTAATCTTACCGAGTTCCACGGAAGCCCATTCCTTTTCATAGGCCTCCTTCCGTTTCACCCGGTCCGGGCTGGATA
Source organism: uncultured Saprospiraceae bacterium (assembly GCA_964405735.1). GTDB lineage: Bacteria > Bacteroidota > Bacteroidia > Chitinophagales > Saprospiraceae > JADJLQ01. The sequence goes on from CAYOPD010000206.1 coordinate 1,727, forward strand.
GCAGGGGCGGATCGAAGGCCAGTGAAAGGGTATCCCGGAGACTGGCTCCCTCAATCTGAACTTCAATGACCGAACCCAGATCTGAAGGTGGACAGGTATATCTCAGGTACAAAACGAATGTCCGAGTGGATTCCGATTCGACCAGCCAGCGGATCGTATCTGCAGTTGAAGACCAGTCGACCAGCCAGTCGTGTGCCCAGCCGTGGCCTTCAGCGAAACGCAGATTACCGGTGTATTCCGCTTCATAAGCTGGCAGGAGGATATGGCTGGTATTGAGGGCGATGGCTTTCTCCGGCTTGTAGCCTTGCCGGACCGAAGCGAACCATTCTTCATACTCTTGTCTCAGGTTCACTGCCAATTCTGATTGATCGGTTGCCAGGTTGGTGGTTTGATCCGGATCCTTAACCAGATTGTATAGACAATGGGCGGTATCCCGTACCACCAGGCGATGGGTTGCAGTCCGGACGGCCCCGGGACTTGATTGCAGGTTTTTGTTCAAAAAAGCGACATGGGTAAACAGGGTCCGGTCCGGAAATTCCAACTTGCGATCAAGGATCTGCGCTGAAAAATCCATTCCATCAATTGGTTTAGTCTTCACAGGATCCAAACCGCACAAGCCGGTAAGGGTGGGATACCAGTCGATATGGGCCAGCGGCTGATTGATTTTTCTCCCTGCCTCAATTTTTCCAGGCCACCGGATCAGGGCAGGCACCCTGACCCCGCCTTCATCCACCTGTCCTTTAATGCCCTTCATACCGCCATTAAAACGGGCACCATTGGGCCCATTGTCAGACATGAAGATCACAATCGTGTTTTTGTCCAGGTCCATCTGTTCCAGTGCCCCCAGGACCCGGCCGATGGAGTGGTCCATATGGTCCACCATGCCATAGATGGAAGCCAGTTCATCATCCATGCCCTTCGCCTTGTATTTGTCGAACCAGGCATCCGGCAACTGGAAAGGACTGTGGGGTGCATTATAGGGCAAATAACAAAAGAAGGGCCGGTCTTTACCGCGTGCGATAAAATCGATAGCCCGATCCGTCAGGACATCGGTGATGTAGCCTGTCGATTTTACCGGGAGTGAAAGGCTGTCCAGGCTGGCATCAAAATAATTGGTCAGGTGCCCTGCGCAAAAGCCTATAAATTCATCGAAGCCCTGGTCTTCCGGGCGGTGCGGATCATGCGAACCATTGTGCCATTTTCCAAAACAACCAGTCCTGTAGCCATTGGATTTGAAAAGTTCGGCAAGGGTCGTTTCGTCCGCATCCATTACTTCAAATCCATTGGAAACCGAGGTCACCCCGGTGCGCAAATGATACCTTCCGGTCAACAGGCTGGCCCGGGTCGGCGCACACAATGGACTGACAAAAAACCGTTCAAATTCAAGGCCCTCCTGAATCAGTCGGTCCAGGTTGGGCGTTTGAAGTAACGGGTTGCCGTGAGCGGAAAGATCCCCCCAACCCTGGTCATCGGATAAAATAAAGACGACATTTGGTTGAGCACCCTGCGGGGAATCACAACCCGAAGCAAAACAAAAAGCGAGGAACAAACCTGGTATCAACTTTTTTATCCCTAACATATTTATTTAAAAGTAATGAAATCCGCCGCTCAATAAAAACACTATCTTCATTCCATGCCCCAAATCGCGTTTCTAACCTTTAACCCTTGACCATCAACCTTTAACCATCTATGCTAAATCTTTCTACCCTACTGCAGGAAAACAGCCGGAGATCCCCCGACAAAACAGCCCTTCTTTTTGGAGAGTCGGCCATGACTTACAGCCAGGTCAACGGGGCAGCCAACCAGGTAGCCAACGGTTTGCTGCAACTTGGGATAAAACCTGGTGAAAAGGTAGCTCTGACCTGCCCAAACCTTCCCTGGTTTCCCATCATTTATTTCGGAATCTTAAAAGCGGGGGCGGTAGTGGTTCCCTTAAGCGTCCTGTTGAAAAAAGATGAAATCGCCTATCATCTCCGGGACAGTGACTGCAAAGCTTATTTCTGTTATACAGGGACGGATGAATTGCCGATGGGCAGAATGGGCCTTTCCGCCTTTGAAGAAACGGGCAGTTGCGAGCATTTTATTTTAATCATGCCCAAACCGGACATGCCGGCTTCCCTTGAAGGATGCAATACCCTGGGAAATTTCATGGCCGGACAAGCCCCTCAGTTTGATACCGTGCAAACCTCCGCGGAAGACACGGCGATCATCATCTACACCTCCGGGACCACCGGCAAACCCAAAGGCGCCGAGCTCACACACAACAATATGATGCACAATGCCATCCTTTGCGTGGACCTGCTTTACCTGGACAAAGAGGACCGCCTGCTGATCGTATTGCCTTTGTTTCACATCTTTGGCATGACGGTGTTGATGAATGCCGGCATGTACCGTGGTTGTACCCTTGTCCTGTTGCCCCGTTTCGAAGCAGGGGCTGTGTTTGGGCTAATGCAAAAACATTCGATTACCGTATTTGCCGGCGTACCCACCATGTACTGGGGCCTGCTTCACCATCAGGATGAAAACCTGGATGATGACCTGATCGCCCGTAACCTGAAAATATGTGTTTCCGGAGGCGCTTCCCTGCCGGTGAAAGTGCTC
>CAYOPD010000207.1:0-4191 GCA_964405735.1 uncultured Saprospiraceae bacterium
CTGTTTACCTGGCTAAACAAAGACCCATCACCGCAATGGCCATTGCTTCAGGCCACCTCCGCGAAATTCATTTAGTGGAAAATCCACAAAGTAAAATAGATAAACTTTATGCCCTGGACCAAGATTTCCGGAGCAATGCTGAAGCACAGGCCAGCCTGGCCTATGGGTTCCTGGACATCCGCACTGATTCCATTCTTTCAATTATAAAAAAAACATACCATCCTGGCAAGCAGCCCGACCTCATCTATTCTGCAGGCCTTTTCGACTACCTCAGCGACAAGCTGGCCAGCCGACTCCTCGCCCGGTCCTTTGAATTCCTCGCCCCGGGCGGGACCCTGCTCGTCGCAAACTTTGCCCCAGGCCTGTTGGAACAAGCCTATATGGAAGCCTTCATGGACTGGCACCTGATCTACCGGGATGAAAATCAAATGGAGGGTTTGTTGGATGAAATCCCGGGACATCAAATCCGGGAGGTAAAATTGTACCGGGACCCGATGGAGAATGTGGTTTATATGGAAGCAATTAAGAATTAAGAGAATTAAGAATTAAATGATGAATGCAATTAAAGGTCGTTCTTAAATCGTGGCTCCATTGATAAAAGTGCATTATCACCCGGTTTTTATTTCATCCAGGAAAGTAAGCCTGCCTCCAAAATTGAACCCGTCAAATTCGTCAAACAATAAACCAGAGGTTCTTCTTAATTTCTTTAATTATTAATTCTCAGAAAAGGGTTACCTCCTACCTTGTCCCGCACTCATTCTATCGCACCAACCCAGAAAATTCTTGCCTTCTTATTAAACCCAAATAATTCAGTCATGAAAAAAATCACTTTACCTCTTATCCTTTGCCTTTTTCATCTGTTGGCTTTTGCACCCATGAACTTCGCTCAATGCCCCGATGACCTGTTCTTCAATACCCAGCCAAAAGTGGACAGCCTGGCGATCAAATACCCGAACTGCACGGTGCTGAATGGAAATGTCAATATTCAGGGCGGTTCGAATATCACCAACCTCAATGGCTTTCAAAACATCACTGCCATCGAAGGAGCCCTGTTCCTGGCAGGCAATACATCCTTATCCAGTTTGTCCGGCCTGGACAAGCTCACGGCGGTCTCCGAGTGGTTTGCGGCCCATGGCAATGCACTCACTTCCTTTAAGGGTTTAAACAGCCTTAAAACCATTGGGGCAAGCATGGACATTCATAACAATGGATCGCTCGCCAATTTCGAAGGATTGGAGTCCCTCTCCTCTATTGGCACTTTTGTAGCCGTGAATCACAATAATCAACTCATTAATTTTAAGGGATTAAGCGCCCTGGCCAGTATCGGCCATGATTTTAATGTTTACGATTGTGCTCAGTTGGCGGATTTTACCGGGCTTGAAAATCTCAAGTCGATCGGGGGCTATTTCGGCGCGACCCGTTGCGCTTCCCTCCGCAATTTCCAGGGACTAAACAATCTGGAGAATATCGGAAGATATGCCGGGATTGATGACAATGCCCAACTTACGGATCTCAGCGGATTGAACAAACTCGAAACCGTGGGTGAGAGTTTTATCCTTGTGCGTAACCCAAGTATTAAAAACCTGAATGGCCTCGGCAAACTGATGCAGGTCGGACATGATTTTTATTTGGGTTCCAACCCCTCCCTCGAATCCACAGACGGCCTGGAAAATCTGAGTGTAATCGGCGGAAACCTGCATTTTGACATTCATCCTGCATTGGTCAAACTGAGCGGCCTTGAAAACCTGACGACCATTGGTGGCCATTTTGAATTATGGGAAAACAACAACCTTACCGATCTGAACAGCCTGAAAAATCTCAGATCACTCGGGGGCGACCTCAGCCTGGTCAGGAATCCAAAACTCGCCTCCCTTGAAGGACTTTCTTCCCTTGAATCCATCGGCAGAAACCTGGTCATCGACAACAATATCGGACTCACCAGCCTCACAGGCCTCAGTAGCTTGAAAACCATTGGATCGGGTACTGACCCCGGTATCTATATCTACAATAATGATAAACTCGGCGAATGCGCCATTGAAGCGCTCTGTTCCGTCATCTTCACAAAAAACCAGTCGATATACAACAACGGAGGTTCCCAGGCCGGTTGCCGGTCGCAGGATGAGATCCGGATCGCCTGCGGCCTCTCTTCCCCCTGCCCTGAAACGGCCATGCTTAAGACCCAGAAGGAAGTGGATGAATTCGCCCTGCTCTACCCCAACTGCACCGAATTGAAACAACTCATCCTCGGTGACCCTTCCGGCATGCCTTCCGATCCGGTAGTCAACTTAAATGCCCTCCTAAAGATCGAGCGCATCACTTCCGGCCACCTGGTCATTATCAATACCCATCTTATCGACCTGAAGGGCCTGGACCATCTGAAATCGGTATCCCGTGCCATCAACATCAGTGCTTCTCCCCTGTTGACCAGCCTGGAAGGGCTCTCATCCCTCGAAAGTATAGGCGGAGGGCTTTTTCTTGTCAGGCTTCAGAGCCTGACAAGCCTTCAGGGGCTCAGGCCGGGTGTGATGAATCACTACAATTTCCAAATCCAGCAATGTCCCGCCTTGGCTTCCCTGCAAAGTTTGACCACCATCCTGACCGGAAATCAGATCTGGGGGCTCGTCCTTTATAATAATGCAGGCCTGGTCAATCTCGATGGATTGGAACAGCTTACCCACATCCCCGGTCCATTGACCATCTATGGCAATAACAGCCTGGTCAGTCTTCGGGGCTTGAAAAACCTGGTGAGTGTCGGCGACATCATCACCATTCAAAACAACCCTGTTTTGAATGCCTGTTGCACCGTCCAGCCTCTCCTCAACTCAGTAAAATCAATACCCGGAAAAATAACTATATCCCAAAATAAAAATGGTTGTAACAGCCTGGCTGACATCAACAGCGCCTGCAGCCCGACAAAGGCCATGCCCTATTCCAAAGCAGTTTTTTTCGCAACCTTGAGAGTTTCCCCCAATCCTACCAGCGGGATTGTTCGCATCCGGGCCAGCATTCCCACCCTCTTGGTGGACGTTTTCGACATGATGGGCGTATCACAGGGCATCAGCCATCCCGCCGACACAGATTATGAAATCGACCTCGGATCAAAGCCCGCCGGTGTTTACGTACTCCGGTTATACCAAGGGGAGAAGTTGAAGACCGTTTCAGTAATTAAACAATAGCCCCCCTGGGGATATGTCAAAATGTATGATTGTTCAAGAGGTAGAACAAGACCTGGAAGCCCGGCTGGCCCTGTCGGACAGGGTTTCAACCTTTATTAAGACAATGTAAAACCCTGTCTGCCGCCAGCTGCTGCCAGGCAGGCTTCCAGGTCTCGTTTATCTTGACGTGTAAACCTGCATTATGTCATACACCACCCACCCGCTTCCCTTAATTATTTTAATTACCTTAATTTCTTTAATTTTTAATTCCAATGACCTACGATGCCTGGCGCCACGAACTCTTCAACCAGGACCCCGGGCTAAAACCCCAGGATTTTGAAATGTCTCAGGAATTTTATACCCTCTCTGATGATTTGATTTTCGATTATATCAACCACGCCCTCACAGACTCCCGAATTCATACGGATTATTCTCAGGACCAGATAGGCAATGCCCTCGACTATATCTTTGCTCCCTACAATAGTGGATATCCCATCCTTTACGAGAAAATCGGAGATGAGAAAAAACGCCTGGAAGGCATTCTGAACATAAGGAAATTATATCAAAATTATTTCAACAGGTATTGCCATGCACCAGTCACCAATATTGGCAACGACAAAGGCAACGGAACTTTTGGGTACATCTGCTATATGTTCTGGGAGGGGTTTCCAATTCATCCATCCTCCTCCAAAAAACAGGATCTCCAGGCAGCCCAGGCCGTTCTGGAATTCGCGGTCCGGTCATCCAATGACAACGTCATCGTCTCTGCCCTCCATGGATTGGGCCATTGGGCACCATATCGGATTGAAGCGTCGACAATCATTCAAAACTGGCTGAAATCTCCGACCACTAAAAACAAGGCAGTCCTGGACTATGCCAGGGCCGCTCAGGCGGGGAGGATTTTATGAATTTATGGATATACCAGAGAAAATCTGGCATATCTGTTTATCTCTCCTCAGGCTTCAATTTTAGCGTCTTCAGCACCTCCGGCCCGCTCAGCCGGATCTCATGGCTTAAATTGAGTTTTCCATTGTAG
>CAYOPD010000208.1:0-4187 GCA_964405735.1 uncultured Saprospiraceae bacterium
TCAGCAATCAGCAATCAGCAATCAGCAATCAGCAATCAGCAATCAGCAATCAGCATTTTAAACGGGAGGCACAAGTTAACCCCCCAGAAAATGAAAATACAATCTAATGGCTGACCTCTTATAGCTGACGGCTGATGGCCGATGGCTGCAGGCTACCTCCCGCAATGCACCAATAATATACTGATATCGCTGGGCGTGATCCCGCTGATGCGGCTGGCCTGGCCTATGGTGCGGGGCCGGTGACGGCTTAATTTTTCGCGGGCTTCAGCGGACAGGCTGGTGATGGCCTTATAATTAAAATTGTCAAGCAGTTTCATTTCTTCCAGGCGGTTCATTTTATCCACCAGGTCACGTTCACGCTGGAGATAACCTTCGTATTTGATATCGATTTCGGCCAGCTCCATGGAAGCTTCAGGGAATACCGACAGGAATTCACCGATGACCGGTACATTTTTTCTGAGTTCCGGTAAGAAGATTTCAGGCCGGAGGAGAATGGTCAGCAATTTTACTTTCTGGGATAAGGGAGCACTGCCAATGGATTCCAGGTAACCATTCATTTGGTCGGGACTGACCGAAGCGGTTTTGACAAAAGATTCTATCTGGGCGGCTCCGGCTTGTTTGATTTTGATGGCATCCATCCTTGCTTCGATGTTGCGAACTCCAAGTTTAAGTGCAAGGGGCGTAAGCCGTAGGTCTGCATTGTCTTGCCGGAGTAACATCCTGTATTCGGCCCGGGAAGTGAACATGCGGTAGGGTTCATTCGTTCCCTTGTTGACCAGGTCATCGACCAGGACCCCGATATAAGCTTCGGAACGCCTGAGGATAAAAGGCTCCTCTTCATTTATGGCCAGGTGGGCGTTGATCCCGGCGATCAGGCCCTGGCAGGCGGCTTCTTCATAACCCGTGGTGCCATTGATCTGTCCGGCGAAAAACAGGTTTTTTACAAGGTGGGTCTCCAGGCTGGTGGAAAGCTGGGTCGGAGGGAAAAAATCGTATTCGATCGCATAGCCTGGCCTAAACATTTTGACGTCTTCAAATCCTCCGATTTTTTTCAGTGCCTTGAACTGGACGTCTTCGGGCAGGGATGACGAAAATCCGTTGATATAAACTTCACACGTATCCCATCCTTCAGGTTCCACAAAAAGCTGATGCCTTTCTTTATCGGCAAAGCGGTTGATCTTGTCTTCGATGGAAGGGCAATATCTCGGCCCCAGTCCCTGGATGCGGCCGGCAAACATGGGGCTTTTGTCAAAACCGGTTTTCAGGATTTCATGCACTTCCTGGTTGGTATAAGTGATGTGGCAGGGCAGTTGTTTTTCCAGCCTGGGGGTGTCCGTGAATGAAAATTTACCGGCCGGTTCATCCCCCAACTGCACTTCCATCCGGTCATAGTTGAGGCTGCGCCCGTCGATCCGGGGCGGAGTACCGGTCTTCATGCGACCACTTTCAAATCCCAGTGAGATGAGTTGTTCCGTGATCCCATGCGCCGCCTTTTCCCCTGCTCGGCCGCCGCCGTATTGTTTTTCCCCGATATGGATGATGCCGTTGAGGAAGGTACCATTGGTCAGGACTACCGCTTTGGATTCGATTTCCAGTCCCATGGAAGTCCGGACACCGGTCACCCTGCCATCCTTCACCAGGATGCCGCTGCCCATGTCCTGCCAGAAATCAATGTTGGGATGGGCTTCCAGCATCGTCCTCCATTTCCGGGCAAACAGGTTGCGGTCGCTTTGCGCACGCGGGCTCCACATCGCTGGGCCCTTGGAACGGTTGAGGATGCGGAACTGAACCATAGTATGATCGGTCACGATCCCACTGTATCCGCCCAGGGCATCAATTTCACGTACGATCTGCCCTTTTGCAACACCCCCCATGGCCGGGTTGCAGCTCATCTGGGCAATGGTCTGCATGTTCATGGTCATGAGCAGGACTTTGGAGCCCATGTTGGCTGCAGCCACCGCAGCTTCACAGCCGGCATGGCCCGCTCCGACCACAATCACGTCATAATGAGGAAACATAGTTCAGTAAAAGGGTGCAAAGATAAGGGGAAAATGGATGGGTTCAGGAGCTCATAATGGAATGGGAGTCAAGACAGTTTTTTCCCAATCATTCAATTTTGTTTTCATCCGGTTGAACTTCTTTTTTTGTTTGGTTTTGAGGTCGATTTTTTCCTCCTGGTCGGCACTCAGGTCAAAAAGGTACTCCCCATTTTCATCCTGCAGGTATTTCCAGTGTCCATCGCGGACTGCTTTGTGTTTGCTGCGTTGAAATGTCCGCCAGTAAAGGGTGCGGTGGATCTTTTTTTTCTTTCCGGTCAATATGGGCATGAGGTCTATTCCATCCAAAGGAAAATTTTTATCGGCTTTTGCACCCGCGGCTTTGAGCATGGTCGCCGTCCAATCCATCGTTACGGCAACCTGCGGAGTGGTAAGACCCTCACCGATTTTACCGGTCCACCGGACAAAAGCGGGAACTCTTATCCCCCCTTCCCATAAGGTAAATTTCGCCTTCGACAAACCTCCCTGGTTGGAATATTTTTCCCCGCCGTTGTCATTAGTAAAAATGACGAGGGTTTGATGGGTCAATTGTTCATCGTCCAGGGCCTCCATGATTTTTCCAATGCCTTCATCCAGGCTTTTCATCATCTCGGCATAAACAGATGGAGAACCCCCGGCTGTAAAGGCCAGTGAATCCGGATAGGCCGGATCCGCGGGTCCCTGCCAGGGCCAATGAGGCGCATTGAACGTGATGGTTAAGAAAAAAGGCTTAAGGTGTTTTTGTTTAATGAAAGAGACTGATTTTTGGGTAATCAGATCAGTCAGATAGCCTTGCTTATGAACCAATGAATCATTTTCATACAGGTCATGGGCCTTGGTTCCATTGGTCCCTTTGTGTGAGATATAATCGGCTCCGCCGCTCAGGATGCCAAAAAAATAATCGAACCCGTTTTTTAATGGATGCTGCCCGGGCATAAAACCCAGATGCCATTTGCCGATCAATGCCGTTTCATAACCGCTTGCTTTGATCAGGGATCCCAAGGATGGAATGTCCCGGGTCAAGCCATAAGCGCTGTCCTGTTTCGGACTGCGAAGCGGCTCCATCAAACCCACCGGCGTTCGGGCCGGATAACGGCCGGTCATCAAGGCGGTACGCGTGGGGGTGCACACCGGTGCAGCGGCATAGGCATTCACAAATTTTATGCCTTGTAATGCCAGTTTATCCAGGTTGGGCGTTGAAAAGCTTTTATTTCCATAAACACTCAAATCCCCGTAGCCCATGTCATCGGTCATGATATAAATAATGTTCGGGGCCTGGGCCAATCCCGGCATGAACTTAAGAAGCATGGAAAAAAAAATCAAATACCTGGTCAGTGCATGTAGAGTAGAGATGGTATAGTCTGGTGCATTTGATTTTTTCATACCGGTCATTCCTGTTCCTAAAAAAGCAAAACAGCAAGGCAATTAAATTTATAACATTTCCATCTAAGTGCGTTTTGGGTATAGATGGTCAGCTATCGATTCCTGAAAGCATGCACGTTTTCAATTCAAGGCCTCACAAGAGGCAAAGACCGCCTTCAATGGTCTTTGTGCTCTCCTTTGATCCGTGCGAGATTTGCAGTCTTATCCCGCTTTTAACCGCGAAGGCCTGCCTTTGCTGATTACAGGAATGAATGCCTGTACCCTTGCGTGCTATACCTTCCCATATTTGTTTTGTAAAAAACGAATTGATTCTTGCATTAGTTTTATTAAAACTTCCTGATTGAGGTCGGACAGTTTTTTTACATAGATGCAGGCTTTTCCCATTTTGAATTTTCCCAGTCCCTCGAGCAAGTGGGCATGGTCAGGGCTTCCCGTGTAGACGTAGAGTGAAATGGCCGCTTTTCGCGGAGAGAAGCCGAGCATAGGCCAATCTCCTTCCTGGCGGCTCCGATCCGATTTGTAATGATATTTCCCAAAACCGATAATGGAAGGCCCCCACATCTTAGGCTCTTTTCCAGTAACCTCCCGCATCAGTTTAATCAATTCGAGGCTGTCCCGCCGTTTTTGTTCCGTATCGGCAAAGGACTGGATGAATTGGTAAACATCCGCTTCGGTTTGTTTTGTTTTTATTTCGGACATTTAAATAAAAAAGTAGCAATCAGCAATCAGCAATCAATTGATTAATTAAATATACTATAAGGATTACAT
>CAYOPD010000209.1:0-4182 GCA_964405735.1 uncultured Saprospiraceae bacterium
CTGCGCACTTCCACATGGGGCATGATGTTGTCTAAAGCCTTACGCCAGATCTCGAGTTCGTTTTCTTCGGCATTTTTTGCTTTTACGATATCCATGGCGTCATAGAAGATGGTATGTGCGCCTGATTTTTTGCCGCTCCACTGGAGATTGTTGACAAACCGGCTGACCAGGGTATCGTTGTACCTGGGGTCTCCCTGGATCGCTCTTGCTTTTGGTTTTCTCTTCCTCATTGGTAAATTGAAGATTAAGACGTTGAATGATTATTTTTTAGGTCTTTTGGTACCGTACCTCGACCTTGATTTTTTACGATTGTTTACCCCCGCGGTATCAATGGCCCCGCGAACGATGGAATACCTTACACCGGGAAGATCCTTGATCCTTCCACCGCGCACCAGTACCATAGAGTGTTCCTGCAGATTGTGGCCTTCACCGGGAATGTAAGCGATAACCTCAATGCCATTGGTCATACGGACTTTTGCCACCTTCCGGAGAGCGGAATTCGGCTTTTTAGGGGTGGTCGTATACACACGGGTACAGACCCCTCTTTTTTGAGGACAGCCATCCAGGGCACGCGATTTACTTTTGGCTTTTACCTGTTTTCTACCTGAACGAACCAGCTGATTAATGGTTGGCATATTATAATTTCATTTATTACTTACTGATTATCAATGATTTTTATTTAAAATCAGCCTTTATTTTAAAAAGCGTCTGCAAAGATATGATTATTTTCGACAACACAAACAAGAAAAATCAAGATGAATTCATCGACAATTGTGCGGAAAGCCTCCCTCGGTGACCTTGCCGGTCTGCTCGACCTGGTCCGGGAGTTGGCAGTCTATGAAAAAGCCCCGGAAGCGGTCACCGCCACCCTCCAGGATTATGAAAAAAATTACCTGGAAGGGGTCTTCGACGCCCTAGTGGCGGTAAACGAACAAGGCCTTGTGCTGGGCACCGCTATATATTATGTGTGTTTCAGCACCTGGAAAGGCAGGATGCTCTACCTGGAGGATTTTGTGGTGAAGGAATCCCTCCGAGGCCAGGGCACGGGCAAACTGCTTTTTGACGCCCTTCTCCGGGAAGCCGTCAACCTGGATTGCCGGCTGGTCAAGTGGCAGGTTCTTGAATGGAATGAACCCGCGCTTAACTTTTATGGTAAATACCAGGCCATTATTGAAAAGGAGTGGTGGAATGGGAAGATCTTTATAGAGTGATTAGAGGCTGGCATTACCACCTGCCTCCCGCAGCTGCGGTACACTAACCACGATCCATTAACCACCACTCACTATACAACACCGACCATACACCATACACCATTTCGAATGATAGAAAAACTTGCCCAACTACAAACCTACCTGAGCCAGGATTTCCTTGGAGGGCCCAGGCCGATCAAACTGTCCACCCTGATCAATTTTCAAAAGGGAGGCACCCTGCCTTTTGTATTGGTCCTGATGTGTATGTTCGGCAATTATTCGGCCGAGGCCTGGGTTTATGCCGGACTTCATGGCTCTTATGGTATATGCTGGCTGATCAAAGACAGCGTTTTCCCCGATCGGCGTTGGGACGTCAAAATCACCCTGGGTGGGGCTTTCATGTCCTTTGCCCTGGTATTGGGTCTGTACTGGTTGTTCCCTTTGATCCTGATCAGTCCCTGGTTTCATAAAGAAGGATTTTCTTTGGCTCCCTGGTTTTTGGCACTTTGTATTCTGATCCATACCCTGGGTGTGGTGATTATGATGATCACCGACGCCCAGAAATATTTTACCCTGCAATACCGGCGGGGCCTGATTACCGAAGGAATGTTCCGCTATACCCGCAACCCCAATTACCTGGGGGAAATGCTGATTTACACAACTTACGCCCTGTTGGCTGGCCATTGGCTGGGATGGATGGTATTGGCCTGGGTATGGCCGGGTTATTTTTTGGTGAATATGATTCTGAAAGACCGCTCGCTCTCCAGGCACGAAGGCTGGGTGGCCTATAAAAAACAAACGGGGATTTTATTTCCGAAAATCCGCTGGACCAGTTCGCGGCATAAATGATCAGGCTCAGCTGACGGCAGTAATAGGTACACGTGGTAAAGGCGTTTCCTCCACAAAGTACATGTTGATGCTCCCTTTGTTTTTGGCTTCGATCTTGCCACGGGGGATGCATTTAAACTCATTCTTCACCAGCAGGTAGGTCGATTCCGATATATTTATTTTACCCGGACTGGAGGAAGATTCCATGCGGGCGGCCGTATTAACGGTATCCCCCCAGATATCATAAACATATTTTCTCATGCCTACTATCCCCGCAATGACCGGGCCGCTGTTAATCCCAATCCGGATATTAAAAAGACACTTGTTTTCAGGATCCCTGACCCAATTCAGGATGTCCATGGCGGCCCGGCAGGCATGCGTGGCATGGTCCGGGTCTTTCCGGGGAAGGCCACTCGCGGCCAGGTAGGCATCCCCGATGGTTTTAATTTTCTCCAAACCATGCCGGTCCACAATTTTATCAAAGGCCGCAAAACAATTATTGAGTTCGGCTACCAGTTCGGCGGGAGGCAAATATTCGCATACGGTGGTAAAGTTTACGAAGTCCGTAAAAATGACGGAGACGGAATCGTATTGCCTGGCCTGGGATTCTCCCTTGAGTTTGAGTTCCTGGGCTATTTCATCCGGCAATATATTGAGCAGCAGGGCATCGGACTTTTTCCTTTCTTCATCTGCAAGCATTTTCTGCTGAATGGCCTCCCTCGTTTGAGATTCCGCGATTTGTTTCTGTTTTTCAAGGTCCAGGGTGCGCTCGATGACTTTTGATTCGAGGGTTTCATAAAGCAGGGCGTTGTCAATCGAAATGCCGATCTGCCCGGTCAACATGCTCAAAACCTCCAGTTTGTTGGCTGTAAAAACGCCTTCCAGCAGTTTATTCTCCAGGTAGATCAGTCCCACTTTATTTCCCTTATTCGAAAGGGGGATACAAATCATGGACCGAACCTGGTGCCCCATCACATAAGGGTCATTTGAATAGGCTTCGTCCCTAAGCGCATTGGACAACGATTTTGTTTCCTGGGTATTCCAGCAATAATTGATCAGGGACTGGGGGATTTTTTGGCTTCCGATCACCGGAATATTGATATTGCCCTGGATATTATCCGGGCCGGATTTTCCTTCCGCAATAATAAAAAGTTCGCCCTGACGGGGGATCATCAGCACTCCCCGGTCGGCCCCCGCATTTTCCAGCAATACATTCATGAGGCGCTGAATCAGTTCATCCAGTTTTAATTTACTCGAAATGCTGTTGGAAGCTTTAATGAGTGAACTGTAATCGAGCGCGGCAGTGGGCAAATTGGTCCTGGTACTGCCGGTTATTTGTATGATTTTGTCCCCAAACAGGTCCGGTCTTGCCGCTTTCAGCTGCCTGCATTTGCCAAAGGCATTCCATTCTTCGTACAATTCATAAGCCGCTTTGAGGTAAAATACACTTTGGCGGAGGATGCCTTTGCCGGCCAGGTGTTTGGCGGCGCGTTCATTGGCAATAGCGGCAAACTGGGTGAATCCGTGGTTTAAAGCCGCTTCTATGGCTTTTTCATACCACCGGATGGAATTTTCCACCTGGCCTTCCATCACCATTTCTTCCGCCTTGAGGATATAAAGCTGTTGTTCAAAATTCTCCACACAACCCTTGATCCAGTGCCTGAACCATTTTTTATTGCGCCTGAATATTTTTAAGTACTTGCTTTTATCCGCCGTGGAAAATTTTTCATAAAGGGAGGCGATCAGCAAATTATAATAAAAATACCATTCCGATAAAAAGTAATGCCCCAGGATATAGGCCTGGAGGGCATCTCCCTTTTCAGCCCATTGAAGCCCCTCCTCGTATTTGTCAAAATAATAATACAGGGGCAATTTAAAATTATAAAAGAATGCAATATTGGTTTTATTGCCCACTGCATTCAACTGACGTGCAAAGGTCTGTTCGTCGTATCCTTCGCTGTTCCAGTCCCCGGTGACCGGGGTTTTGCCTATCAATGCCTTCATGGCCTGCACCGAGGGGATGATGTAATTGAGCCCCGTCACGTTTTTATTGTTTTTTAAATATTCCAGGTATTCGCCGGTACTGTCCAGGACCTCGGTCAGCTTTAAACCCGAAGCCGATTTTTTCCAAAACTGCAAGGCAATGCTGTATCCTGCAAAATTG
>CAYOPD010000210.1:0-4164 GCA_964405735.1 uncultured Saprospiraceae bacterium
GCTACCAGAGTGATCACCTTTGGATTTAATTTTAAGTTTTAACAATTAAAATGATTTTTATTATGAAAAATTCATTTAAAAATAAATTGAAAGTAAGCTGGATGGCTTGCCTGATGCTCACTTTTTTCTCTTGTGGAGAAGATTTCCTGGATGAAGAGGTGATCTCCAATATTGGGAATGATTATATGAATACTCCGAAAGGGTACGAGGATGCGGTCAGAGCGGCATACTCCACCCTGAGGTATTATTACGGGACTCAGCAAGGATTGACGTTGACCGAATACGGTACCGATATCTACGCTACCGGGGCGGATGGCGGATATAAAGGTTTTCACTTTTACGATGCCCAATTACAGCCTACCGTAGATTACCTGATAAATACCTGGGACGAGTTGTATCGTGGAATCAATACCTGCAATGCCATAATAGGCAGGGCCGCCAATGTAACAGGCTTGCCGGAAGCTACTAAGAAATTGCGGGTAGCGGAAGCTAAGTTTTTACGTGCGCATTATTATTATATTTTGCACCAGCAATTCGGAGGAGTTGACCTGAAACTTACTGAAACGCTGGAGCCAACCAAATCCACATCGCGGGCCACGGATGCACAGATGTATGCGGCCATCATCAAGGATTGCAATGAAGCCATAGCCGATCTTGAAAATAAAGGCCATTCGGCGAATTACGGACGGGCAACCCGGGCTTCCGCTGAGACGTTACTGGCCAAAGTACTTCTCGCCAAAGCGTATGGACCTTCCAAAGCGGCTGATGATTTCCAGAAAGCCGCGGATTTATGTACCGGTGTCATAAACAATTATGGATTTAAATTACTGGATGATTATGCTTCCGTTCACGATGAGAACAATCAGGTCAACTCAGAGGTCGTTTTTGCAGTTCAATACACTACCGATCAGCTGGCCAATACCACCAATAACACGGGTGCAGCGAATGGAGGAAATAATCTCCATCTGTTTTTTGGTATGCAATATGACGTGCAACCTGGAATGAAAAGAGATGTATTCTATGGCCGCCCCTTTAAACGATTACGTCCTACCGCATACTGTTTGAATACCGTATTTGGTGAACGTATAAATGATTCCAGGTACAATAAGACCTTCAGAACGGTATGGCTTTCCAATAACCCGGGTACCAATCTCAATTCTTCTTTTGACAATTCAAAAGCTAAACTCAGTTTTGCTGCCGGGGATACCTGTATCGTGATTCCCGGATATGAAATGAGCAAGGAAGAAAGAGCAACCAAAAAATACCAGGTATTGGTGCCCAGTGCATACAATGAAGCCCTTTTCCCGACTTTGACCAAGTTTTTTGATACCAAACGTGCAGACCTTACCGATGAACGTGGTTCGAGAGATCAAATCGTATGGAGATTGGCGGACATCTATTTAATGCAGGCTGAAGCTTTACTTCAATCAGGAAAGATTCCCGAAGCTACTGCTGCAGTCAATGTAGTGCGTGTCCGCGCAGGATATCCAGGCAAAAAGGATTTAATGAAAATTACAGAGGCTCAAATGACTATGGATTTTTTGATTGAGGAGCGTGCCCGCGAACTGGCCGGCGAGCAAATGCGCTGGTTGGATTTGAAACGTTGGGGATTGCTGGTGGAAAGGGTTAAAAAGTACAATCCCCAGGCTTCTGCTATTACTGATAAACACAATGTAAGGCCCATTCCGCAAACCCAGATAGATCGTTCCGATAAGGGTGCATTTGCTCAAAATCCAGGTTACTGATAATGCAGCATGAAATAAAATTTGTATAAGAAAAGGCCCCGATTCCGGGGCCTTTTCTTTTTTGGAAAATTTAAAGAATATCAATGGAAAACAATGAATATCACAGGATTCATGCATCATCAATATAATGATTAACTTAACGCAAGATCAAAAATTCCGTGTATGGAAAGAAGAGACTTTTTACACCAGGGCCTGGCATATTCCATGATGCCGGGGTCTGTGATTTTAAATACTCCTTCCGGAATCCGGGAGAAAAACGTGGATCCGGTCGTGGTTGAACGACCCTTGTCCGGTCAGCCCCATAAAGGAAAAGTATTGGCAGTCATCCAACCGCATTGTGATGATATTCCCTTGTTTGCAGCAGGTACCGTCGCCAAATTGATCAAAGAAGGTTATACAGGATACCTCATCCGCACCTCAAACGATGACCATGCCGGGGCAGGTGAGACCATTGGAGATGTAGTGAAAAACAACCAGGTATCCAATGAATTGGTGGCCAGGGCCCTTGGTTTGAAAAAGGTGTTTGACTTGGGTTATCGCAATCATATGATGGACAATTACAGCATACAGGATATCCGGGGCAGGCTGATCTTTTTGTTCAGGGTGTTGCAAGTGGATACCCTGATCTGTTACGATCCCTGGGGTTCGTACGAGGAAAACCCGGATCATTACATCACCGCCCGTGCCGTGGAAGCGGCCCGCTGGATGGCCGGAGGAGGCCGTGATTATCCGGAACATTTTGAAGCCGGGCTCAAACCAAAGGGGGTTGCGGAACGATATTATTTTGCACGCGGTCCACAATTGTTCAACAGGGTAGTAGATATCACCGATGTCCTTGAAACAAAAATCGACGCGAATCTTGCGAACTTCTCACAAGGTCCTGCCGGAGAAGCCGGAGCAGCACTGAGGAAAAAACTGGCGGAACAAGGGAAATACCTGCCCCTGCTCGGTCAAAACGACATCGAAGCCAACCGCAATTATATCAAACATTTTGTATTGGACATGGACTCCCAGTATCTCAGGGGAGTGCCCTCTGACCGGAAGATCGGGGAGGCCTACCAACTCGGCTGGGCAGAACGCTTCCATTATATAGGGCCTGAAACTTCTGTATTGCCGGAATATTTGGAGAAGAATATAAGAAACAAGTAGTCAGTGGTCAGCGGTGTGTATGCAATACCTGACTACTGACTGCTAATCATAATACCTCCCAATATGATCCGCCACCTGTTTTCTCAATTTTCCGATATCGAGCAGCCCCATCTGATGGTAAACCACTTTGCCTTCCGGAGAAATCAATAAAGTATAAGGGAGGGCGCCTTGCCAGTTGGGATCGACGGCTTCGATGAAGGCATATTTGTCTTCGCCATCGTAAATATAGTTCTTATTGGAGGCCATTTTTTCTTTAAGCAGGGCGAGGGCCTTATCGTGGTTTTTAGGAGCGTCCATGGAGATGGATACAAACTCAAAATCACGCCGGCGATACATATGGTGGGACTCCACGAGGCCGGTGAATTCACGTACGCAGGGCCCGCACCAGGTAGCCCACACATTGACCAGGCGGTATTTGCCCGTACCTTCATTTTTTACAAGTTGTTTTACCTGTTCGAGGGTGGCTTTTTCCAGGGTCACGGCTTCTTTGGCCCAGCCCTGGACTTCGGAAATTTTACTGGCAGACTTTTCAGCCCATTTAACGGAGCAGCCGAAAACCTTGGTGGTTTGAACAACTACCGGAGCCCCTTTGAGCAGGGCATCTACGGCGTTTTTGAGGTCATGGACTTTTTCCCTGCCAATGTATTCATTGTCATCGATTCTTCCCTGGTATCTCAGTTTGCGGGACTTGTCAAAAACAAAAGCATGAGGTGTGGCCACGGGACCATATTTTCTGGAAGTCCCCTGGGTAGCTCCGTCATAGAGATAGGGGAAATTGTAGTTTTTATCCTTTGCCCGGATGATCATCTCCTCATAACTATCGCTCAAATCGGTATATCCGAGCTCATCAAACCGGACCGCCGCATCCGAATTGGGGCTGATGACTACCATCGTAACCCCTTTGTTTTTATAGTCGTTGACAAATTTGATCATCCGGTCCTCATAAGCCTGAGCCGTCGGGCAATGATTGCATGAAAACAAAATCACGAGGATATCCGCTTTGGAAAAACTGGCGAGGGTATACATTTTTCCATCCACCCCCTTCAGGTTAAAGTCGGGCGCCACAGCCCCGATTTCAAGGGTTTTTACCTCTTCCGCCCGGATGAATCCGCTAAGAAGCAAGGCTATGCAGCCGGTGATTAGATTTTTTATCATGTCTTTTAATACTGGTTAAAAATTAAATTTAAAGGAATACCCCATCACCTACAAGGGATTGGGGGAATACTTCAAAGGATGGATAAGTTTGAGCTATCAGCTATCAGCTATCAGC
>CAYOPD010000211.1:0-4150 GCA_964405735.1 uncultured Saprospiraceae bacterium
CCGGTGGTCTTAAAAATTCAGCCCAAACCGAATTTTGCAATTATTTTTGCCGTCCATAAATGAAAAACAAAGGCGACCAGGAGATGTCCTTTTTAGACCACTTGGAAGAACTCCGGTGGCACATCATCAGGGCATTGGCCTCCATCATTGTATTCGCCATTGTAGTCTTCCTATCCAAGGATTTTGTCTGGCAGAAAATCATCCTGGCACCGATCCGGAAGGACTTTTTCACTTACCGCCTCTTTTGCAACCTTTCCCCAAAACTTTGTTTTGGGCCGGATAAAATTGAGATCATCACCCGGGATATCGGTGAGCAGTTTATGATGCACATGGTTTCGTCTTTCTGGCTTGGCGTGGTGGTTTCGTTTCCCTATATTTTATGGGAAGTCTGGAGATTCATCAAACCCGGCCTTTACGAAAAGGAACAAAAAACCATCCGGGGCGTTGTGGGCATTTGCTCTTTTTTGTTTTTCCTGGGGGTTGGCTTCGGTTATTTTATTGTTACCCCTTTTGGTGTAACCTTTCTGAGCCAGTATGAACTGAGCAACGATATCGCAAATACCGTGACGTTGAGTTCCTATGTCAATTATCTCATGATGTTTGTCCTGCCTCTCGGCCTCGTTTTTGAATTGCCTGTGGTCGTTTATTTTCTGGCCAAGGTGGGCCTGGTGAGCGGGGAAATGCTCAGGACCTTCCGCCGGCATGCCATCGTGGTGGTCATCATCATAGCTGCCGTAATCACCCCACCGGACGTGGCCTCCCAGATCCTGGTGAGCCTGCCCCTCATCGGGCTTTACGAGGTCAGTATCTGGATCGCCGGCAGGGTCAATCCCCTTCCCAAAGAGGAAGAAGAGGACAAGGACGAATACGATTACGACGAATCGAAAAACAAGGATTAAATGACCCGTTTGTCGTCAGGATGGACCCTGGTGTTTCGCCTGTTTATTCCCGTATTTTATGTTGTATTTATGGGCGCGCTCACCCTGACTACCCTTTCCCAGGGGGCTGATCTTTCCCCGGTATTTGGCACCTGGATTTACCGCCTGGTCATGCCCGGCCTGGTCCTAGCAGGGATCATTACCCTTCGCCTTACCGTGTGGAGACTGTTGAGGCTGGACGCCAGCCCGGACTATTTTTATATCACCAATTATTTCAGGACGTACCGGTACTCCCTGGATAGCATAGCATCCATCCGGCCATACCGCATATTTTTTTTCCGGTTTATTAAAATCATCCTTAAAGAAAAAGGAAGCCTGGGGAAGGGCCTCCTTGTGCTGCTTGAAGGCGCCTTGTGGGACCAGTATACCGATGCCCACCCGGAGGTCAGGGCCCTGATTCAATCACCGGGGTGATAAAACCACCAATGGACAGATCATTTCTTCCATGGAAATGCCTCCATGCTGAAAGGTATTGAGGTAATAATTATGGTAGTAGTTATAATTGTTCGGATAAAGGAAAAAACTGTCGTTCCTTGCAAAAATATAGGCTGAACTGATGTTGGGACTGGGCAAGCCGGCCTTTTTAGGATCCCTGATTTCAAACACCTCCCGGCGATCATAATTGAGGTTACGACCCACCTTGTAACGCAGATTGGTCGTGGTTTCCCGGTCCCCCACCACCTTTACCGGAGTTTTTACCCGGATCGTCCCATGATCGGTGGTGATCACTACCGTCACTTTTTTCTCTGCGAGTTTTTGCATGAGTGCCCACAAGGGAGAATTCCCGAACCAACTTTGGGTCAAGGAGCGGTAGGATTTTTCATCTCCGGCCAGTTCCTTCAGGACTTCCATCTCCGTGCGGGCATGGGAAAGCATATCGATAAAATTGTAAACAATCACGGTCAGCTGCTGATTCATGATCTGCGAGGTCATGTCCGGCAGGTTCCTGGCATCGCTTACCTGGGTGATTTTGGTGTAACTGTGTTTTACCGGGGTCCGGCTCAGGCGGCTGAGCTGTCGTTCCAGCAATTCAGCCTCATGGAGGTTTTTGCCTCCTTTTTCATTGTCGTTGAGCCACCAGTCTTCAAAACGCTGTTCGATCTGGGCTGGCATTAAGCCGGCGAAAATGGCATTCCGGCTGTATTGGGTGGAAGTGGGCAGGATGCTTAGAAACACCTCTTCCTCAAGGACCCGGTATTTCTCGGAGACCCTCGATTCGATCATTTTCCACTGGTCATACCTCAGATTGTCCAACAGGATCATCACCACCGGGTTGCCCTGGGCCAGTAATGGGAAGACCTTGTTTTTGATCAGGGTATTGGACATGGTCACCTCCGCCCCCGTTTTTTCAATCCATTGCAGGTAATTCCGGGTTACATATTTGAAAAATTCACTATTGGCTTCCGTTTTCTGTATGCCCAGGATCTGCATCATATCCGGGTTTTCAGCCTGGTCCATTTTTAATTCCCATCCGACGATGTTTTTATAAATATCGATCCAGCCTTTGAGATTGGGCCCCTCGTTGATCCTCAGGCTGATGTTCCTGAATTCCTGTTGATAATCGGAACTGGTTTTTTCCTGGACCAGCCTTTTGTTGTCAATCAGCTTTTTCAGGGTAAGGAGGACCTGGTTGGGATTGACGGGTTTGATGAGATAGTCGTCGATCTGGGATCCGATGGCCTCTTCCATGATGTTTTCCGCCTCGTTTTTAGTGATCATGACTACCGGGAGATTGGGATTGATGGCCTTCAGTTTGGCCAGGGTCTCCAGGCCGGACAATCCGGGCATGGATTCATCGAGGAATATGACGTCAAAATCTTTATTCTGCTGGTACTCTTCCAGGGCGTCGTATCCGTTGCTCACCAGGACAAATTGGTAACCTTTTTTTTCCAGGAAATACACCTGCGGTTTGAGTAAATCCAGTTCGTCATCCGCCCACAATATTTTTACAGACTCCATAAAGATTCGTTTCAGAGGATGCCCTTCCGGCCCCCGTCAAAGTAAAACCTAACGAAAACAAAGTAAGATATATTTTTGATGCAGTGAACAAAAGAAAGATTATCAACGACCCGGTCTATGGATTCACTACCCTGCCCAGCGATCTGATTTACGACCTGGTGCATCACCCCTGGTTTCAGCGCCTGCGCCGGATCAAACAACTGGGTTTATCCGATTTTGTTTACCCGGGAGCCCAGCATTCCCGTTTCCAGCACGCGCTGGGCGCGCTTCACCTCATGACCGAAGCCATTGGCACCCTCCGCTCCAAAGGTGTAGACATCAGCCAGCAGGAAGCCGAAGGGGCACAGGTCGCAATCCTTTTGCATGATATCGGCCACTCGCCATTTTCCCACGCGCTTGAAAAAAGACTGGTTCCCATCCATCACGAGCAGATGTCCATCCTCCTGATCCAGGCTTTAAACCAGGAATTCGGCGGTAAACTTTTGGAAGCCCTGAAGATTTTTACCAACAGGCATCCAAAAAAATTCCTTTCCCAGCTTGTCAGCGGACAGTTGGACCTGGACCGCATGGATTATCTCAACCGGGATAGTTTTTTTACCGGTGTAGCCGAAGGCATTATAGGCTATCAGCGGATCATACACATGCTCAATATCCGCGACAACCAGCTGGTGGTGGAAGAAAAGGGCATCCATTCGATTGAAAAATTCCTTCAATCCCGGCGCATCATGTATTGGCAGGTATACCTCCACAAAACCGTGCTCGCCGCCGAAAAAATGCTCATTCACTGGTTTTCCATCCTTGACCGGGACCCTGGCCTTCTGCTGGCAAATCCTCCGCTGAAAAAACTGAGAACCGGGAAATACAGCCCAAAAGAACTTCCCGGCCTTTTTGCTTCCATTGATGATACGGACATTGTATTTGCCTTAAAATCCAGCCTCGTGTCCAAAGACCGTGACCTTCGCACCCTGGCCGGGGGGCTGATCCACCGCCGCCTTTTCAAATGCATGCTTTCCGATAAACCGTTTGACCCGTCTGTCAAAAAAGACATCCGACAGATGAGCTCCGGTGGCCTTATTTTCCAGGGTAAAGAATCCAATTCCAATTACAAAGTCAATATCGACGAGATCATGATACTGACCAAAAATGAGGACGTGATCCCGTTGTCCACTTTCGAAGGATTCCAACAAATGTCGCAGCAGGAGACGAAGTATTATATGGTGTATCAGGGGGGCAGCTATGGGCTGTGAGCTATC
>CAYOPD010000212.1:0-1196 GCA_964405735.1 uncultured Saprospiraceae bacterium
GTGGAAGCACTCGGGGTCATGTTCGGGTGTATAAAATGATCAGCGGCACCTGGACGCAGCAGGGAGCAGACATCGATGGGGAAGCGAATGGTGACCAGTCAGGCTATTCAGTATCCCTTTCCGCGGATGGCACGACGGTGGCCATTGGGGCGATATATAATGCCGGTGGTGGAAGCGCTCGGGGTCATGTTCGGGTGTATAAATATAGCGGAGGCACCTGGACCCAGCAGGGAGCAGATATCGATGGAGAAGCGAATGATGACCAGTCCGGCTCAGTATCCCTTTCCGCGGATGGCACGACGGTGGCCATTGGAGCATTACGAAATGACGGCGTCGGAAGCGATCGGGGTCATGTGCGCGTGTATTCCTTATGCAGCCAGACGCAGAAATTCATAAATGCTATCCTTGCGATGGCGCAACAAAAACGCAAAAAAATATATGTCTGCCACCAAGGAATTTCCACCCTTCAGGTTAACGAGTCCGACCTTTATTTTCATCTCTTGCATGGCGACAAACTGGGGAAATGTGAAGTAAACTATTGTGAAGGCCTCGAATTGAGGGGGGATGAACTGGCCCAATTTATTGGTACGGAAGCGGATCATTCATCAGCGGGAAACATGATCCTTTATCCCAATCCGGCTTCAGATATTCTGAATGTAAAATTACCATTTCATTCGCATGAGTCCATTCAGCTTCAAGTCTACAACAGTCTGGGTCAATTGATGATCAACCAGCATTATTATTTCAATGGTAAGGATCACTCGGGTACCCCTGTAAATATCCAAAAATTACCGCAAGGCTTATATATTCTCAAAGCCACCGGGGGGGGAAATGAGGCAAGCCGTCCATTTACCAAGTTTTAGGACAATTTAAACTTACTTTCCGGCTTCCAGGGTGGCTTTCAATTGTCGGAGCTTGTTTACCGCTTTTTATGTGAATGGTCCGGGATTCCTGGCCAAGTCCGAAGCGGTGAAACCGAAGTTCTCCAAAGGAGGCTAGCAGAACTTGGATATAATAAATCGGACGTTTTCTATTTCAAAATACCTAATTTCAGGGTCAATTTATTCCAACCTAAACTCTTTGATATGAAAACAAAACCTATCTTAAGAATTTCTTTCCTGCTCATTGCTGTTACGGCGCTTTTCTCTGCCTGCCAGCAGCCCGCTTCCAACCCCGATGCTTCCAACGAGGCCTTG
>CAYOPD010000212.1:1296-4150 GCA_964405735.1 uncultured Saprospiraceae bacterium
GGAAAGCCCGTTTCCGTTGACGGAGTGTCGATTCTTACCTTGAAAGACGGCAAGGTGGTAAACGATTGGGCTGTTTGGGACCAGGCCGGTGTTTTTGCACAGGTGGGCTATTCCTTCACACCGCCCGACGCTTCTGCCATGCCCGCAGACGCGGCGCCTGCAAAGTAAACGGCTGACCCGCACCGGATTGTTTAGGATTCATGGTGCTTTTTGCGGTTAAGATAGTAACCATAAACCGCCAGGGTACCAACCAGGTCGAAGCAATATTTTGGCAATTAATATAGTGTTAAAATTTTAAATCGGAACTCGGCTCCTCGCTATTGAATATTTCACTATCAATATTTACAAAGCCTCCCGCCAGAATGTATATTCAGATTGGAGGATTTGGAAAGCTGCGAAGCCAAAGAATGGAAATTTACTTCATCAGTGCCACCGGTTTATGCCCGGTAAAGTAGATAGCTTGATGCGTCCCGTCCACATGCATCTATTTTTGTGTTCCATAATTCCATTTTGATGTTTCGTAACCTTAATAAAAAATATTTAAAATAAGGAAAGGTGATTCTTATCTTCAAAACAAAAACACTCAATTCATATATATTTATATGAGACATTTATTTAATTTAATTTCCATTCTATTGATTCTGAGTTCTGGTTCTACGGACCTTTTTTGCCAAGTCTCTATTTTAGGTGCAGATATTGATGGGGAGGCAAACAACGACCAATCAGGTATTTCAGTTTCGCTTTCTGGAGATGGCACTACGGTTGCAATTGGTGCTCCATATAATGATCCAGATGGTAATAATCGAGGGCATGTAAGGGTATTCAGAATATTGAATGGAGTATGGGTACAACAAGGTCCTGATATTGATGGAGAAGAAAATAATGGCTTTTTCGGCTACTCGGTGTCGATTTCAGCTGATGGTACCACAGTTGCTGCCGGTGCTATAGTCAATGATGCTGGTGGCGAAGACAGGGGCCATGTACGCGTTTATAAAATAGTAAATGGGATATGGATGCAGCAAGGCACAGATATTGACGGAGTTGCAGATGGTGATTTTTTTGGCCATTCTGTGTCGCTTTCAGCAGATGGCACCACAGTTGCCATTGGTGCTCCGAATAACGATTCAGGTGGCAACAATCGGGGACAGGTAAGAGTCTATAAAATCATCAATGGATTATGGGTGCAACAAGGTGCAGTTATGGATGGAGAAGAGGATAACGAAGAATCTGGCTTTTCTATCTCGCTTTCAGGAGATGGCACTTCGGTTGCTATTGGTGCTTACCGTAACAACGCAGGCGATATCGGAGTGAGTTTTATAGGGCATGTCAGGGTTTATAAAATGTTTAATGGTGTCTGGGTCCAACAAGGCGCTGACATAGACGGAAAAATGAATAGTGAGTTTTCTGGGTATTCCGTGTCGCTTTCGGCTGATGGCGCCACGGTTGCTATTGGTGCTCCGAGAAATGATGGCGGAGGTGATGAACGCGGGCAGGTTCGGGTGTATAAATTGATCAACGGCGTCTGGATTCAACAGGGGTCAGACATTGATGGAGAGGAGGATGCTGATTGGTCAGGTCATTCGGTATCCCTGTCGGCGGATGGCAATACGGTTGCAATAGGTGCGCCATTTAATGCAGGAGGAACAGGCCAAGGGCATGTCAGGGTTTATAGAAGAGTGAATGGCTCCTGGATAAAACAAGGCGTCGATATTGATGGAGAGGCTACTGGTGATTTATCAGGTTGGGCCGTTTCACTTTCTGCGGATGGTACCACGGTTGCCATTGGAGCCCCATTTAACAGATTCTCGGGAATTGAAGGAGGACATGTACGGGTGTATTCTTTGTGCAGCCCTTCTACAAAATTTATTAATGCCATCCTAGCCATGGTAAGACAAGGCCATAAGGCTTATGTTTGCCATAATGGACTTGCTACCCTGAAGGTAGATTATCATAGCTTTTTGTTTCACTTGTTTCATGGGGATCTACCGGGGAAATGCGGATTAAATTATTGCGGACCTTTCGAAATCAGGGGAGATGACTTCGATGATTTTATAGGTACGGAATATGATAAATCCGAAGTGGAATACAAAGTCCTTTATCCGAATCCGGCATTACACATCCTGAATGTAAAATTGCCTTTCCATACAGACCAGGCCATTCAGGTCCAGGTTTACAACAGCCTGGGCCAATCGATGATTAACCAGCCTTATTATTTAAGTGGGAAGGATCACCAGGATATACCTGTAAATATCCAAAAATTACCGCAAGGTTTGTATTTCCTTAAAGTTTCCATGGAGGGGTATGAAGTAAGCAAGGCCTTTACTAAGTTTTAAATTTACTTCGTGATGAAGAAGGTTTTTATTAACCTCAAAGGCCGCCGGGCCGGTGTTTTCATCCAGGTGGGCTATACCTTTACACCGCCCTCCTCAGCCGCCAACCCCAAGGAATAAACACCTGCAAAGTAAGCAGCAGATCCGCACAGTATATTGCATTCTGCAATGCTGTCTCACAAGCATTAGCTTCATTGGCTGTAAAATGGCTTGCCCATATTATTTACCGCAGAGGCCGTCAAGAGCGCGCAGTTTCCGCGGAGGAAATGCGTGAATGCAACTTATTATGGCAATACTTTGCGATCCACTGCGCACTCTGTAGTTAAGATAACGGCCATAGAACTACATGGTCGGAGCACAGTTCCTCCCTTACGATTATAATGTTTATAAAATAACCACCACTTCAAAACCGCGCTGGTCCTGCCATCTGCAATACCTCCTTGTCCGGATGATTCCTTACCACTGAGATATTGTCAAACATCATGGTCGCACCGACGGATTCCTTATAGGCAGGCCAGGTGGGC
>CAYOPD010000213.1:0-4046 GCA_964405735.1 uncultured Saprospiraceae bacterium
GGTCGGGGGCATTTAAAAATTTAGCGGGAGTATTTTCGTATTGCAGGGCTTTGGCTGGTATCAGCGGTTGAAATTTTATTATTTTTTTACCAAGCAATTCTACTTTTCCATCGCTGAGGAGGATAAAAAACCCGGTTTTAATTTGTCCATCCAGGTTGTAGGGCCGGACCACCAGCCCCAGATCGCCAATCGTTACTTTTTTAATGGTCATCAAGGGGTCCAGGAGTAATAATCGGTTCTTGTTATCTTTAAACTCAATGACATCCTCGAATATGTTGTACCGCATCGGGACTTCATAAAAAGTATCCTTAAAGGTTTCAACGGTACTCAACTGGAAAGAATCGTGTTCGTAACGGCTCCCCTGTACATCTTCGATATCCATTCTGGGAACGGCTTCCTGATCATTGATCAAAAGATGGTCTTTCAGATTGGCTCCCGTCTGCGAACCGGAACGTTGCCCGTTTGCGGAATGATGTATAAAAAAGGTAAAAGCGGTTAATAAAATGAATTTATTTTTTGATTTAAACATACTTAAAATTAAGGATAAAATCAGACATCGGACGCGGACGTCCATGCCATGCGCCGGTGCAAGGGCCGCGGAGGTCCGGGGAGAAATGAGGTTATTTGGATTGAGCATCCAGTCCAATATAATAATCCCAAAGTTTGAGCAGGTCTTCCTTGTTTTTGCCCAGTTTTCGCCGTTCGGCAAAGGACAGCAAGGATGTTTGATGATCGGGAAAGTGGGCGATCATTTTTTTTACATGAGTGATGGGCTGGGCTTCCCGGGTACCTGCTCTAAAGTAAAATTGATCTGGGGCCGCTTCATACCTGGCCGCTTTGTTCTTTGCTTCCATGGCTTTGGCTGCCTGTGCTTCGTGGAAGAGGACCCCTTTTTTGAGTAATAATTTGACCTTGCCGGTTCCCAGGAGGATAAAATATCCGGGAATCAGTTTCCCTTCGTGTTCATAGGGTTCTACCGTGAAGGTATGTTCGTTCATCTCGATTTTCTGAATCTTTGCCGATGGTTCGAGCAGGAACAGCCGTTCCTTGTCCTGAAACTCCATGACGTCTTCATACCTATTGTATTTCAAGGACAGTTTGATCACGATGGCTTCGCTGGTTGTCACCAAAGCCGGCGTGAAGGTATCATGGAGATAGGGCGATCCTTCGATATCAGCGAGGTCTATACGGTTAATGGCATATTTGTTTTTGTACAGGAGATGGTCCATGATATTCCTTCCAATGGCTGCATCGTTTTGAGCCTGAATGAATAAAGGCATGCCTGAGAGTCCAGCGATTAAAAGGAACCGCATGAATGCTTTTAACAGGTTATATGAACAAATTCCGGAAACTCGTTTAGATAAGGGTGAGTAAGGGTTGTGGGTTATCATTTTTGTTGTTATAAAATGAAGGGAATTAAATTACGAATACCACGTCTTCATAAGCCAGCCGCCGTCTTTCATAATAAACGCCTTCGGGCTTGCCTTTGCCGCAGGCGATGATCATACTGATCTCCGCTTTTTTATCCAGGCCCAATAGTTTTTTTACTTTTTTTTCATCGAAGCCTTCCATCGGACAGGTATCGTAGGCCTGGTCTTTGAGGGAAAGCATAAAATTTTCGGCAGCCAGGGCAAGCGATTTATGGGACACGATACGGGTATCCTGCTTTGAAATCCAGCGGATAATGGGTTTACGGATGAGGTCGCGGTAAAGGACAATCAGGAGACGGATAAAAGAAAAAAAACCGAAAGCATCGCTGCGATAGGCCAGGGGAATGGTTATCCCGTAGTATACAAGCCCTTTTTTTAATCGTTTTTCATTCCTGCTCCCTTCAGCCAGTTGTTTTCGAATGTCCGCCAGGTGCCATTGGCAACGTTCCTTCCATTTGTCCCTGCGGCTGACAAACAAGACCAGTTCAGAGGCCGTGCGGCAGGCGTTCTGGTAAAAACACAGGGGAAGCAACCTGCTGATCTTTTCCTTGGACCGGACGCGGTAAAACTCCCAGGTCTGAAGATTGGACGAATTCGGCGCCAGTATTGCCAGTTCCAGGGCTTTGGTCACCGCTTCATGATCAAAATCGTGTGTTTCATCGAATATTCGGATGGATCGCCTTTGCCGGATGATTTCTTCAAGGGGGACTGGATGCATATAATGAGAGGTTGAAAGCCCAAGATAATTTACCTGATGCAAACCCCCGCCATACGGCTTAATTCAATCCATACGCAAAGTGAGTGGCCACTCCTTCAACCAGAAACGCATTACCTGAATATACCCGTATACTCGCTACCCTGGTAGGCGCCCCAACGCACTGGTTTTTTGACGGGCACCCGGGTAGCTATCCGGTGGACCTGCATGCCGTCAAAAGTATACGTATGCCTGAGATTGGTGCCGTGCACATAGACAATGTCCAAAAACCCGTCGTGGTCAAGGTCCCCGGCCCAGGGCGTGGAGGATATGTTGTTGCCGTCAAATTTTTCCCCGATTTGCAGCACTTCATTGGTTTTAAAATCGATTAAGACCAGCATGTTGTAGAAAAACTTCTGATAGAGGTTTTTGATTTCCTGAAAGTTGACGCTCATCAAGACCTCATCATAACCGTCCCCGTCCCAGTCCACCGCAATGCCCGAACTGTTTTGATAAAAACCGAGGGAATCTTCAAATTCCACTTTAGCGGACTTTCCATTGGCCATAAATTGTGTGCTCCAGTCCATTTTGGGCCAACTGCCCAAGGCATAGGAAGAAAATACATCCGGCACCTCATCCCGGTTGAAATATCCAACCGTGATGGAACTATAGGTCTCGGTTCCGGGCCGTTTTACTTCCCAGATCCGTTCAAGGGTTTTTCCGTCAAAAGCGATCAGGCGGCCATTCACTGCATTCGCCAGGATTTCGGTGATCCCGTCTCCATTGAGATCCGCCCTTGCCGCCGGCCCGATATAACCCCGGTCCGCCGAGCTGTCCAGGATAACCGCCCCGCCCAGGTCGTTTCGGAGCAATTGGGAGAGTTTACCGAGGAACAGATTCCCGCCCAGGGTTTCCCCTCCGGTACCAAACACAATATCATAATCACCGGAGCCGGGACTCGGGCTCACGCAGACCGACATATAAATTTCCTTGCGGTCGGGCATCACCGCCTGGTGCAGGATGACTCCCGTTCGGGCACTCATGATGAGCAGATATCCTGGCGCCCGGTTGGGATTGTATGCCTCCACCTTCACATCCCCACCATTGGAGACCAGGAGGTCCATCAAACCATCTTTGTCCTGATCCGGGATCCATTGGGGATTATAGAAATTAAACCACCGTTGTTTGCGGTGTTCCCGCGACCTGGGATCAAACCTCCAGATCACCTTGCCGGTAAGACCGGAAATGGCAATCATTTCACTGGACCGGCCACTGATGAAAACATCCGGATGTCCGTCGCCATCTATATCCTGAAAGGCGGCGGAGCCAAACATCTGGTCTTTGGCAAAGACCTTCCACATCAGTTCCCCGGTTTTCCCGTTCAGCGCGATCACTCCGGAATCAGAAGTCTGGAATTCTTCCCTGCCGGCGCCTAAAACGATATCATCGGTGCCGTCCCCATTGAGGTCCGCCACCCGGGTGGAAGAAAAAGTCCCTATTCCCGGCAAGTTTTTTGTCCAGGACGACTCGCTTTGGGCAAAAGCAGGCATAATCATGGAAGCAACCAACAACAGGATTACTCCCGAAACCGAAATTTTCATCATACGAAAATTGGGACCATGAATATAAACGGATTTGAGGGCCGATTTGCCGTTTTTATTTTTTCTATCCATATAGAGGTGATAACTAAATAGAGGACTATAAAATTGGAATGGGTAAAAAGGATCCTTTGATTTTTGAATAAATGGTTACTTGTTACGGGGCTGACCAAAAAGTTGGAACAAATAATCCAATAGGATCCTTCCGTATTTCAGGATGAAGTTTTATTACACTTTCTAATTTGATATCACACTCACAATCGGCCTGGAGGGCCTCCATTCCCCCAGCATTGGGCAGCCTGCCCAATGCTGGGGATTGAAATA
>CAYOPD010000214.1:0-4025 GCA_964405735.1 uncultured Saprospiraceae bacterium
AATAAACAAACCAGAAATCACCTCAATTCCACCTCCATCAAATCCTTATCTCCAAGCTCCCGGTAATGTTTGGCCATTTCCGCATTGCCGGCGACTACATAAGCCTCCGCCATCCTGTTTGTGAGGGCCTTAAAATCCATCCGGCTACGGGTATAATACATCAGGTCTTTAAAAAGAATATCATTGACAATGGGAGCGCTGATTTTGTATTGGGCCTCAGCCCTCTGATGATGCAGGCTGGGCATTGCAAGATAAGTGACCAGCGCAATGCGATAATACCGCGCGGCTGAGAGCGCCATATTTTTGGACGAGGCCATCCTGGAATAATAATAATTGCCCAGGGCCAAAGGAGCCAGATAATCCTGTTTGCCCAGGAAAAAGGATTTACGGTAAAGGTCCAGAGCAAGCGACGAGTCCCCCTTGCCTTCGGCAATCTGGCCGAGATACAAATATGGGCGATGTGCAACGGGAATATCCCGTATCACCTGTTGCAGCATAGGTGAAGCGCCAGCGGTATCCGATTTTGCCATCAGAATCCGCGCAAGACGGGCCAGGTAGATGACATTATAAGCGGAGTCTGTTTTGGATTTTAAGGCGGCAATGGCATTTACGGTCAGGAGGGAGTCTGAATCAGGACGGCGAAGCATCAGATCGGAAAAAAACTCTGAATCAAGGATTTCCGGATCCAACTGTATGGCCTTTTGATAAAGTTGATAAGCAAGCTGGATATTACCGGTATATTCTGCCAACATTCCGAACCCGGTTATAAATTCAACATTATTGGGTTCCCGTTCAAGAGCCTGAATAAAATGAGAAGCGGGTATTCCGGCGAGGTTGTGCGCCTGCAAAAACTCAAGGACGCCCAGGTTAAAATGCAGGCCTGCATCAGAAGGATTGAGCTGCAGGGCCTGTAAAAAATGGGATTTGGCGGTGGATAGGGCGCCTGGATCGACCGTAAGGCTGCCTTTAAAAAGGTTTCGAATGGAAAGGCTGTCCTGGATCATGGAGAGTCCCGCCAGTTCATGATAAGGGAGTATGGAAGGCGTCTGTTTTATGGCTTTAGTAATGGAAGCGCCAAACGAAGGATTTTTCTTTTTCCATTCCGCAAGGGCGTATTCCACATTTTTGCCCGCGCTGTATCCATTCAACTTGTGTCTGAAAAACCAGGCGGAGAAAAAAAGCAAACCAACCAGGACGACGGTGTAAGCCAGGGAGGAGTAACGCCGCAATGAGAGGACAGCCGGGTTCCCTGTCGCGGCAAGCGCGGCAAACAAAGCAACAAAAACGAGGACCTGGGCGCTTTCAAAAAAACTGGAAAAAAAGAGTTCCCGGAATGCATAGGCGGAAAAACCGGCAAAAAGCAAACCATGGACCAGCCTGCCTTCCTGGTCGGGCAAGCGGAGGAGTTTCTTAAAAAAACGAAGCAGGATCAAAAAAAACAAAACTCCATAAACCAATAAACCGGGAAGCCCCTTTTCAATGAGGATTTGCAGGTAAAGGTTATTGGTGTATACGCTGTATCCACTGTCTTCTTGCTCCTGCATACAATTGTCGGGTGAAAGGGGATAATTGTGCGTACCTGTACCGGTAAGCCAGTAGATTTTGGCCTTGCACAGTCCGGACTCCAGGATATTGAGCCGGCCATGGGTGCTGCGTTGCTGGGAGGCGGTCTTGTTCATGGCCAGGGTGTTCATTACCGGGCGATAAAAAAGCAGGAAAATCAGGGCCAGCGCGCCGGCAGTGAAAAGCCCCGGAAACATCAGGGTTTTTGCCGGTATTTTTTTTATCAGGATTAAAGTGGCCGGCACAAGAAACCCGAAAAGCAATAGGGAAAGGTAAGCGCCACGGGAAAAACTGATCAGGACCGCCAGTACCGAAAGGCAAAAAATCAACAGGGCGCCGTAAAACGGAACCTTCATATTCCTGTGCTGGACCGCAGTGATTAAGGGAAAGGGCAATAAGCAGACCGCAAGCGTGGCCCAATTGTTGAGCAGGAGCTTAAAATAATTAAGAAAGCCCTTGAACTCTGAAATATCCGACCATCCCTGCACCTTCAGGTAACTATCGAGGGACATATACTTGCCAAGGGCGGTACTGACGAGGAAAAGGGAATATCCGGTAAGGCCAAGCGCAAATAAAGTCCGGACTACAGGCTGCCTGAAGCCGAGCCGCAAAAGCGAATATAGAACCAGCCAGAAATAGATTTTTTCCAGACCGGCCAGGCTATTTGAGCGATAAATAGAAAAAAGACAGGTCGCCAGTTCAATAGCCAAAACGGCAAAAACCGATAGGTCAATGGCAGTGAAAGAGAGATTCCGGTCCTGGTTTTTAAGCCTGAAGACCCAAATGAGGAGGCCGGCGAGGGCAAAGGGCAGCACAAGGCTCAGAGACCAGGAGCCTGCAAGAAAGACCAGGAGGAGGGAAATGCTGATGGCGAGGTCATTCCGGTGGCTTTTTAAATCCGTATAATTCATTGGGAATAAGAAGCTCCAAATTAAACAAAATGTTTGGGAGGGACTACGCCCTTTATGGCTGCTCCGCCTATGTTTGGGAGGAGCTGAGCTCCGACCTTGTAATTCATTAACCGCTAAGCACGCCGAGTCCGCAGAGTTTGAGGCACCGGCAATTATTGCAGAAACTTCAAAGTGTATGGTGAAGGGTAGAAATGCCGATACTGTGAAGCATAGAATATCCAATAAACTCCGCGAACTCCTGCTCTCCGCGCGCCTTTTGTTTGGGTTAATGTGAGGGCCGGCCTCTCCGAGGTCATGACTCCAAAACAATAAATAAATTAAATTTGTAAACGTGTTCTTGGGGTTTAAGATAAGGTCTTGGTTAAGCATATCAACACTTATCATGCTGGGGTCTTGCTCCATCAAAAACAGGAATATCCGGGATGCTCTTGAAAGAAACCTGGCACTCGCTGGCAATAATCGACCGGAACTTGAAAAAGTACCTGACCATTATCGGCTGAATCCGGCCGACAGCCTCAAACTGAAAGCGGCCGTTTTTCTCCTGAGCAACCTGGAAGACAAGGTACATTACGACAGTGAATGGCTGAGAACTTATGATTCGTTGTTCTCCGAAAAAGCGGCCCTGCTGGATAATGAACAAATCAAAACACTCAGGGACTCCATTAAATCCATCATAGGAAATCCGGAAAAGAAAGACCTCCGGGAGAAGAACGATTTACAATACCTTAGTTCCGATTTTCTGATCCGGAATATAGACCAGGCTTTTTCCTCCTGGCAGAACGCTCCCTGGAAGGCTGAGGTCAGCTTTAATACGTTTTGCAATTTTATCCTTCCATATAATAACTATGATGAATTTCCCGAAGAGGACAAACTCCTCCTGTATAATAAATATGAATACCTGTTGAAAGACTCCCTGCTGCCCAAAACCATGGAAGATATCGTCTGTGCCCAGATCGACGAACAATTGACCTGGATGAAATACAGCGATGAACTGGTGGATTATCCGGGGACTTTGAATATGCGCCAGCTGCTGAAAATCAAAAAAGGGGATTGTGTGGAAATGGCCAATCTTGGCACTCAGGCAGCAAGGGCTTTTGGAATCCCGTCGGCCATTGATTATGTGGACGGCCATCACTGGAACAGCCTGATCCTGACTGAAAATCAGTTTGAAGCATATTCGGGGGGAGGGGACCGCCCCGGAGACCTGAGCCTTTTGCGGGAAGCCGACTCCAAATTCACCAAGGTTTACCGCAAACAGATGGCCCTGGTCCCTGAAAGCTTTGGTGCAAAAGCTATTGAGGCCGGCATGGATTTCGTTCCCTCATTTTTCAGAAGCCCGCGTATCAAGGATGTAACCAGCCTTTATACGCGCGCCTCCGATTTGGAAGTGGAAGCGCACGGAAAGGATGGCACTCCGGTTTATTTATGTGTTTACAGAAAGCACGGTTTTGAGCCGGTTTCGGGCGCATTCATAGAAAATAACCGGGCTTTGTTCAGGCAGTCCGGCCAGAGGGAAGTCTATGTGCCGATGATACATAAAAGGGGAAATTA
>CAYOPD010000215.1:0-1957 GCA_964405735.1 uncultured Saprospiraceae bacterium
AACAACGAATCCACAAACGCTTTCTTATTAAAGATCTGGAGTTTGTCCAGGCCTTCCCCGACACCTATGTATTTAATGGGGATCTTGAACTGATCGGAAATGGCGAGTACAATACCGCCTTTGGCGGTTCCGTCCAGCTTGGTGAGGGCTATGGCGGTGACATCCGTGGCTTCTGAAAAATGTTTGGCCTGTTCGATGGCGTTTTGTCCGGTGGTGGCATCGAGGACAAGCAGGACTTCGTGGGGTGCGCCTTCCATTCTCTTTGAAATGGAGCGTTTGATTTTACCGAGTTCGTTCATCAGGTTGAGCTTGGTATGGAGGCGGCCGGCGGTATCGATAATGGCCATATCGCATTGATGGGTGAGGGCGAAATCGACTGTCTCGTAAGCTACGGCTGCCGGATCCACGTTCATGCCCTTGCTGAAAAAGAGGCAACCGGCGCGTTCCGACCAGATTTTAAGCTGATCGACTGCGGCGGCGCGGAAGGTATCCCCGGCACCGAGGACTACCTTTTTGTCCCGGATGGTATGCTGGAAGGCGATCTTGCCGATGGTAGTGGTTTTGCCCACTCCGTTGACGCCCACTACCAGCATCACCTGGGGCCTGGGTTGGGAAGGCAGATCGTAATCTTCCTGGTCCTGGGTGTTGTTTTCGCTGAGGAGGTTTACGATTTCTTCGCGAAGAATGCCGTTTAATTCAGCCGTATTGAGGAATTTATCGCGGGCGACCCGGGCTTCAATCCGTTCGATGATCTTGACGGTGGTTGGGAGGCCGACGTCCGAAGTGATCAGCACATTTTCCAATTCATCCAGGACTTCCTCGTCGACCTTGTCCTTGCCGGCAATGGCTTTGGTCAGTTTGTTGAAAAAAGAGGTTTTGGTCTTTTCCAGGCCCTGGTTGAGGTCTTCTTTTTTCTCCCGGGTGAAAAACTTGTTGAAAAAACTCATGACGGATGGATAGGAAATAAAAAAAGGCTCCTGTTTACCAAAAGCCTTTCCATTTTTTTAATCAGGTAAAAAAATCATTTGTTTGCAAAAAACTCTTTCACCTTGTCTTTGTGCACAATCATTTCCTTGAACGAGTATTTTCCGGTAACCGGATCTTTCACGCTCTTGATGACTTTGACAAAGTCTTTACCTGTACCTGCATTAGCGGCACGTTGTGCTACTTTAGCGTTTTTACTGACTTTAGCCATGGTTATTTGATTTCTTTGTGAATGGTATATTTCTTCATGATCGGGTTGTATTTTTTGATTTCAAGCCGGTCAGGAGTGTTTTTTTTGTTTTTCTCCGTGATGTAACGGGAAGTGCCCGGTAAACCACTGTTTTTGTGCTCCGTGCATTCCAGGATGATTTGCTGACGGTTGCCTTTACTTTTTTTTGCCATGATTGCCTGTTTTTAATGGATCAGATCCGAACACCCTGTGCCAGACCTTTTGCTTTTTGACTTTTGATAAACTGGTAGATCCCGACCTTATCTATTGTGCGCAAGGCGGAGACAGAGATACGGAGGGATATCCATTTGTTCAGTTCAGGTACCCAAAACCGCTTGTCCTGAAGGTTGGGATAAAAGTGCCTTTTGGTCTTGCGGTTGGAATGCGACACATGGTTGCCCTTTCGGGGTCTTTTGCCGGTGAGGTCGCAAGTTTTTGACATATTTGTTAAATTTATTAATTATTAATTATTACCTTTCAGTGACTTCGGAAGGATTCGAACCTTCAACCTTCTGATCCGTAGTCAGATGCTCTATCCAGTTGAGCTACGAAGCCGAAAACGGTCGGCAAAAATACGATTTAATCCCGATTTGTAAAATTTTTATTTACACTGAGGAGGGAGTCCCAGGGTTCAGGGATAAGGGAAGAAAATCCAATGCCTGGCTGAAATGAAGAACTGCCCGGACCAACTACTTACCAACCTGCCAACCTGCAAACTGACAAACCAGCTAACTGACAAACTAG
>CAYOPD010000215.1:2057-4001 GCA_964405735.1 uncultured Saprospiraceae bacterium
TGAAAAAATGGCAGGCCGAAAATTATAATCAAGTCCATCCATTATCACTGAGGATCAGTGGCTTATATTTGGATGGACGTTCCCTTAATGATGCAAATGGAGGAGATCCCGCGGTTTCACAATTACTGCTCAAGATTATCCTTCTGCGTGACCCAAGTCAAAACCTGTTTTACAAAATGATATTTTCTTTACACTAAATTTAAAAAATGAAAATCCTGAAAATCTCGAATCTCCTACTTCTCCTCCTCCCAGTATTGGTTGTTGGACAGGAGAGTTACCGCATGTCACTGACCAAAGTGATCATAAAAGGTACCTCCAATGTGCACAAATGGGAGTCCACAGTCGGCCAGCTGAGTGGCACCGCTACCCTGACCGTTGACGGAGACCAGCTCAAAAGCCTCAACCAGGCCAGGTTTGACATACCCGTAAAAAGCATAAAAAGCCCGAAAGGGAAGATTATGGACAACAAAACCTATGACGCCCTGAAATCCGATGAATGTGCCAACATCAGTTTTTTATTGTCCAGTCCCAGTATGGATGGCAGCGGCAACCTCACCTCAAAAGGTTCACTGACCATAGCATGCAGCACCAAGGCGATCGACCTGACCAGCACGGTTAAATCCCTTGGCAACGGGGAATTCAGCATATCGGGCAGTAAAAAAATGAAAATGACGGATTTCGGCATCAAACCTCCGACCGCCCTGCTCGGCACCATGACCACCGGCGATGAAATCACCATTGAATATGAAGTCAAACTCGTAAAATGAAAAATCTATTATTCAAACATAAAACAACTTACCATATGAAAAATTCATCCACATTGCTGCTGCTTGCCCTGTTTCTATCCAGTGCAACCTTGTTCAGTCAGTCTGACATCCAATATTCCCGCCCCTGGAATAAGGAAGGAATCAACGTTTTTGAACCGGCTAAATCAGTCGACCAGCCTGCTTATGAAGGTTTCAAACTGAGGATTGGCGGTTCATTTACCCAGGATTACCAGCACATCAAACATTCCAACACCCCTACCAGAAGCACCAATTACCTGTATGGCGTTGTAAAAGCTGAAGATTCAACCTCTTCCGTGCTTCGCGGATTCAACCTGGCTATGGCCAACCTCAATTTTGATTTCCAGATCGAAGACGGGATCATGGTCAGGCTTGAAAATTATATGTCCTCCCGCCACCACTCTGAGTTCTGGGTAAAGGGCGGATATGTTCAAATTGACAAATTACCGATGTTTGGAAATCCGGAATGGTTCACCAAATATGCAAGAGTAAAAATCGGGCATTTTGTTCCCAATTTCGGTGATATGCATTTCAGGAGGACCGATGGAGGCAACGCCATGTTCAACCCCTTCGTGGAAAACCTGATCTTTGATGCGTTCACCACTGAAATCGGTGGTGAAGTATATTTATTCCCCACCAAGAGCTTAATGGGAATGGTTGGTATGACCTCCGGATTTATCAATGGGAATGTGGAAAATTATCCGATCGCAAATACTGCCAACAATATCGTCCCCATCAAGAAAACGCCTTCGGTTTATGCGAAGCTTGCTTATGACAATAATTTTGAAGATCTGAGGTTCAGGTTATCCGCCTCGGTTTACACTAATCCGAATATTCAAAGGAATACCTTGTACGCTGGGGACCGTACCGGGTCACATTATTTCCTGGCCATGGAGTCAGCCGTTCAGGTTAGTGCTACTGGAGCTATTACCACTACAGCACAAGGCACTCAATTCACTTCCGGAAGAGTTAATCCTGATATGGCAAACCGCATTACCGCATTTATGATTAATCCATTTATCAAATACAAAGGTCTTGAGGTTACGGGTTCCTATGAAACCCTTTCAGGTAGTGTCTACGGCGATACCAGGGAAGGCAAATGGGTAAAAAGAAATTCATCACAATACAGTATTGAGGCCAGCTACCGCTTTCTGGCAAA
>CAYOPD010000216.1:0-4000 GCA_964405735.1 uncultured Saprospiraceae bacterium
GTGATCATGCAGGTACCCTGGGCACAACCGATGAAATGGTAATATAAATAACCGGCGATCGCACCGAGGACAAGGCCAACCAACAGTTTATAATCGATGAAATTTTTCATGAATTGTTTTGAAGAACCAAAACACAAAATAGATGGTTTTATCCGAATTCATTGGTAACTTGGGTTACACAAGAGTTTTAATCTATTTATCAGAAAATCAAAAAGTTGTATTGGCTTTAAAATTGGTACTTTTTAAATGAAAGCTTCACGTTTATTTTGAATCCCTCATCACATCCGATTCCAAACGGTTACAAACAATTAAAGTCGCTTTTAACCGGAAGTAATTGATTATCGGCCGGTTATCATCCGCTTCCCTAATCATCTTTGTTTCACCGGGCTCGGAAAAATCCCGGTGAGCAAAAATTTATTTTTAACATTTAACAGTTTAATCATGTCAAACACAACGAACAAAGTCCTACTGACAGGCTACCTTGGAAAAGAACCCATGGTAAAACAATTTGAAAGCGGTTCCCGGATGGCCACCTTCACCCTCGCCACCAATGAGTCTTATATGAACAGCGTGGGTAAAAGAATTGAAAATACCCAATGGCATAAGCTGGTCGCCTGGGGGGATATGGCCCAGCAGGTTGAACGCCAGCTTACCAAAGGCAGTAAAATCAACGCTGAAGGCAAACTAAGCCACCGGCATTATGAAGCCCAGGACGGCACCAAGCGTTATGTCACGGAAATTGTGCTCAACGAATTTGAGTTGCTTAAATTTGAAAAAGCCGAACCCATCCGGGCATGAAGGAATCTTTTCCCGCAGGAAAACCGGTCAGGCTCTTTACTGAAAATAAAAGCCAGGCTCCAAATTTCCCTGCGGGAAATCCTTTACAAATACATTAAATTTGCAGTTTATATTTAAATTTTCATTTTATAAATAATTGATAATGAGTAGCGAACGCGACGCAAAACTGAAGGCACTCCAGCTGACAGTGGATAAATTGGAAAAAACATATGGCAAGGGTACAATTATGAAGCTTGGGGACAGGAAGGTGGAAGACGTGGAAGTCATCTCTACAGGATCCCTTGGACTTGACATTGCCCTGGGAGTAGGAGGTTTACCCAAAGGGCGGGTAATTGAGATTTACGGCCCGGAATCTTCCGGTAAAACGACCCTGGCCATACACGCCATTGCCGAATCACAGAAAAAAGGAGGCATGGCGGCTTTTATTGACGCGGAACATGCTTTTGACCGAAATTATGCCGAAGCCCTGGGTGTGGATACGGAAAACCTGTTTATCTCCCAACCCGACAACGGGGAGCAGGCCCTTGAAATCGCCGAAAACCTGATCCGCTCAGGAGCCATTGACATCATCGTGATCGATTCGGTAGCCGCTTTGGTTCCCCGAAGTGAAATAGAGGGAGAAATGGGAGACAGCAAAATGGGATTACAGGCCCGCCTGATGTCTCAGGCCATGAGAAAACTCACTGGCGCCATCGGACGTACCGGTTGTTGCTGTATATTCATCAACCAGCTACGCGAAAAGATCGGGGTCATGTTTGGCAATCCTGAAACCACCACCGGAGGTAATGCCCTTAAATTCTATGCCACCATTCGACTTGATATACGCAGACAAGGTTCTCCGATCAAGGACAAGGAAGGCAATATGATGGGCAATACGGTCAAGGTAAAAGTGGTCAAAAACAAGGTGGCGCCGCCTTTCCGGGTAGCTAATTTTGACATCATGTACGGCGAAGGCATCTCCAAAACCGGGGAAATCGTCGACTTGGGAGTTGACCTGGAAATCATCCAGAAAAGCGGAGCCTGGTTCAGCTATGGCGGGTCCAAAATTGCCCAGGGTAGGGAAGCGGCCAAACAATTCATGGCTGATAATCCCGAGGTCGCGGATGAAATCGAAGCTAAAATCAGGGAGAAAGTCGCCGCAGGTGCAGCTATAGGCAAGGTAGCTGCGACCGCAGGGGATGATTGAGTCCGGTTTCGGGGAAATTTACCCTTGGCGGGATTAATCTCGCTGGCAGCTTATTTTCTGATGGGGGTTCTTATGGCCTTTTGGAGTGGTTGTAATATCTTTATCCAGTCATGAATAAGGTTAAACAGGCATTGGGTGTGCTTTGGATGACGCTGGCCGTCGTACTGGTGTTTTTTATGTTCCGGCAGGCTTATCTCAAGGTTTCATTGGCCACCACCGGTATCATGCGTACCAATACCCTGCTGCAATGGATCATTATCCTTCTCGTGTTTATTCCGATTTGTGCCGGGCTATTTATTTTTGGCCGGTATGCGTTGAACAGGGAGTTTGATGAGTTGGAAAAGGAATAAATAGTAGTCAGTGGTCAGCAATCAGCGGTCAGCACGGTTTCTCTCAACCTCAACATTAGTCTCAGCGCCTACTGAATCTTGTCTCCCCGCAACACCCTGAATCGCTTCCGGGCTTCCACCGCAAAGGTGCTGTTTGAAAAATCAATGAAAATCTTTTCGTAAAGCGCTTTGGCCTTGTCTTTTTCTTTCAACTGGAAATCATAGATTTCTGCCAGTTCGAAAATGGCGTTGTCGCAACGGATGCCCTCCTGGTATTTTTCCATGATGGTTTCATAGATGGGGATGGCCTTATCCCATAGTTTAAGTTGACGGTAGATTTTGGCTTTTTGATAAAGCACATCGTCATGGATATCGTGTTCCGGGTAGATATAAAGGATGGAATCGAGTTTGTCCAGGGACTCGTCGTATTTGTTTTGAAAAGCGAGCAGTTCGGCCTGGGCAAAATATTGAAGGGCCTCCGCAACGCTATCGCCTTTCATATTATCGAGAATAAAGACCGAAAGATCAATGGCATCGTTGCTGATGTATCTTGAGGTGGCTGCTTTCAGGATGTCAAATTGTTTTTGGGCCCAGGTAAAATCCCCGTTGAAATAAGACAGGCGGGCATTCCGGAAACGGGCTTCTTCACCCAACTGGTCCTCCTTAAAAGCTTTATCTACCTGGGAGTAAAGCAGAGTTGCTTCCCAGACTTCACCCTGGATCAGGTAATAATCTCCCAGGTTAAGTTTGGCCTGGGCCAGGACCGGCCTCTGGAGATTGGGGATATTGATCAGTTCGTCCAGGATGCGTATGGCCTTGGGTATATTGTTGAGATGCAATGCTTCCAGCTCGGCATATTCAATGATAAGCGCGGCACTGTTTCTGTTTTTGCCAAATTCGTTGATAAAGGTCTCATAGTCCTGCTCGACTTCCAGCAATTCCTGCTGGCTGGTGGGGCTGGCTGAAAGTTTGATTTTATTCCTTTTACAGGCCAGGCCTTCTTTTTTCGATTCGATATAAAAAGAATTTTGCGGCCCTTTTTCTTTGGTGATGTATTCAAAAGCGCGGATGGCCGGATCCCATTCCTGGGCCGACTTGGCGATCTGGCCAATCTGGAAAATCCGGGAACCGTTTTCATCCAGCATTTTATCCAGGGCCCGGGCCTGCCGAAGCGCGCCGGCGTAATCTTTCACCTGCAGCATGGCCCATTGTAATAATTCGGGGTAATGAACAGCAGCCGGTTTTTTTTGAATGGCTGAATACAACTGTTTTTGCAGCTCAGTATAATCGGATGGCTGAAAATTGCGCTGAAAAATGGACTGGATGGGGATGGACCGCTGGGGATCGGCATCCAGGCTGATCAGGTAATATTGAATCATTTTGGGCACATCTCCCTTCCGGCGATACAT
This sequence comes from uncultured Saprospiraceae bacterium, assembly GCA_964405735.1. Classification (GTDB taxonomy): domain Bacteria; phylum Bacteroidota; class Bacteroidia; order Chitinophagales; family Saprospiraceae; genus JADJLQ01. Next base: position 3,723 of record CAYOPD010000216.1, read on the forward strand.
GTCGGCCAGGAGGTAAGGGAACATGTTTTGATCGTTGAAGACCTTCATGCCCTTTTCATACACTTCGATGGCCAGATCATATTTGGACATGTTGATAAAACTGCCGGCCAGGGAAGTTATTTTACCGCGATCGTGGGGTACTTTTTCTATGGCTTTCTTAAATTGTAATTCGGCCTCCACGGGTTCCCCTGTTTTTTCAAGCAGGGTGCCGTACACCACATAATTGGCGGCGGCATCTGGAAAACTGTTTAATTTTTTTTTGGCTTTTGCTTCGGCTT
>CAYOPD010000217.1:0-4000 GCA_964405735.1 uncultured Saprospiraceae bacterium
TCGGAGAAAAGATAAGATTACCGTTATCATCGTAAGGACGTCCCAACGGATTTTGTTGAAGCGTAAATGAATAGGGATTAAGGTTTTCCCCGTTTCTGTCGGAAAACATCATATATGAAGAAAGGCCCACATTTAAAAAATTATTTATCGTATGATCAATGTTGGCTCTTAATGAATACCGGGTATAATCAAGGCCTTTGGTGATTCCCTTATCCTGGAAAAATCCCGCTGATAAATAAAACGCAGTTTTATCATTACCCCCCTGAACTCCTAAGGTATGATTTTGCATCAATCCCGGTTTTAAAAGCAGGTCCTGATAGTTGTTGTCGCGATTAGCAGCAATACCTGCAGCCACAGCAGGATCACCACCCAATACAGCTACTTTGGCATCAGCCGCTGCATCCGCTACGCCGGTAGGTACAGGTTTGCCGGACGCATCGTTGTATCCGCCCGTCGCCCGGTAAGCCTCTCTTACAAATTCAGCAAATTCAGGGCCAGAAAAAAGCTCTATTTTATCCAAGGCGTCTGATCGTCCGGCATAGGTATCCAGTGTAATGGTTGTTTTTCCTTTTGTAGTAGAACCTCTTTTTGTTGTGACCAATACTACTCCATTGGCCCCTCTTGCTCCATAGATGGCAGTGGCCGTGGCATCCTTCAAAACTTCTAAGGATTTTATATCATTGGGGTTTATATCCTCGTAGCCTGCCGAAAGGGGAATACCATCGACCACATACAATGGATCATTACCGGCATTAAACGAACGGCGGCCCCGGATAAGAATCTTTGGGACAGAGCCTGGTTTAGAGCCGGATTGGGTAACGTTTACCCCGGTGGCACGTCCGGTAAGCGCCTGGGCAAGGTTGGTAATCGGAAGTTCCGAAATTTGTTTTGCCGATATGGACGAAATAGCACCGGTCAATTGACTTTTGCGCTGCGTCCCGTATCCCGTGACCACGATCTCGGAAATGGTGCTGACATCTTCGGAGAGAACGATGTCTAATTGGGTTTGTGCGCCGACTGCAACTTCCACCGTGCTAAAGCCCACATAACTTAATACTAAAACGGTCTCGTTATTGGCAACATTTACAGAAAAATTTCCGTCCACATCGGTTATGGTTCCAATGGTGGAATTTTTCTGCAGTACTGTGACACCCGGCAACCCGGAGCCACTCCCATCCCGGACAGTACCCGAAACCAGCCTGCCCTGGGCGAAAATCTGAAAACAAAATAGCATACCTACTGCTATACAAAATAGGGTTTTGTTATTCATACAATAAAAGGTTTAATTAAAATTGAGTAATCCCGGAATGAAGCTAAAATATCTTATTCATAATTTAAAACCTTCCATCCTTCCTTTATTGGTAAAATCAGGCTCTAAAGTCAACTTATTCTTTGCTTGGGTGTTTTCTTTTTTTCTGCTTAATTAGTTGACATTCAATGATTTTTAGATAATGGCTACCCGGAGGGAGCATCCATATACCCGATACCGGTAGCGTTTCCGATATTTCACCTTATAATTCCATCACCCACTATCCCCTCCGTCAGCCACTCCGGCCAACTTGATATCGACTTTTATTAATTGCGCCCGGAGATTTCAAATCAATAAAAAACTCAATACTCAACGATACCCATTTACAGCATTAATCAATTTCCTACGGGATAGAATGAGTGAATTTCCTCCCGATCATTTCACGTCAATTACCGCATTATCCATCATCCAGTCCGTCAGCCGATCCGGCCAGGAGGAGATGGTCCTGAGTTTACTTCTGAGTCCCATATTAAATGCATGGCTTCCTTTGGCATAGATATGTGCTTCGATGGGCCTTTTGGCTTCCCGGTATCGCATAAGCAGGTTGATGACCGGTTGTGAGCAACACAGATCGTCATTGGCCACCAGCATAAACGTAGAAGGCGCGTCGGCGGGCACTTTTTCCGGAATACCATAGGGCCCGGGATAAATGAGGATCTGGAAATCAGGCTTGTTGTTGTACCTATCGATGGGGTCGGTCGCTTCAGGTTGTGCTCCCCCCGTATAAGCGACCATCGCTGCAACTTCTCCACCGGCGGAAAATCCCATGATCCCTACTTTTTCCGGATTCAGCGACCATTCACCGGCACGGCTTCGTATCAGCCGCATGGCCCGGTTGACGTCCTGCCGGGTATGAATGTCCAGTGAATAAGGAGAATTTTCTTCCCGGGCCAGGCGGTATTTCAAAACAAAGGCCGTAATTCCAAGTTTGTTGAAATATTCGGCAGCATCCTTTCCTTCCGCATTAAAGACCAGTTCACGGTGCCCTCCACCCGGGCAAATCAGAACCGACGTTCCATTGACCTGCTCGGCCGGGGGCAGATACAGGGTTACCGAAGGGTTGTGTATATTTTTTACCCACCAGTCTTTAGCCTGGATGGGTTCATGCTTGCGTGATTCAAAACCAGGGGCACCATTCGGCCAAAGGGGAATTTCCTGTTGGCCATGGAGATAACCCTGAAGGACGAGCATAAAGAATAGAATCGATTTCATATTATAAATTGTTGGACAAGACTGTAAAGGCCATAAACGGCTACGAACAGGATCGATAAAAGGCTGAGCCAAAAAAACAAACTCGCTCCGGCCCCATTTTGTTCTTCATAACCCCGGAAAAAGCGAAAATGAATAGCTCCACAACCGACGACCAAAAGCATGACGGACCCTACAAAACCACCCGACAGGATCATGAGTACGGGTAGATTGATGGTATAAAACATAAAAATCCATAGCGCCGGAAATACAAATGAAAGGATGGCCACCGTCCATTTGCGCTGGCCCTGGTCAGAAAAGCGGATCCAGCCCAATTGCCCGAAGATATCGCTGAAGACCCGGGTCCAGGCCGCGAGCGAGGCAAAGACACTTGAAAACAAAACAAAGAAAGCCCCCACCAGGTAGGCCGATTTTACGTCTGGCCCCAGGGATTCCGTATAGATCAGGGCAATTTTTTCAATCAGGGCATTGCCTTCCGGGACCTCCCCCCGCTGATAAAGGATCGCAGCCCCCAGGAGATAGAATGCCGCGGTCACCACGGTATAAATGATCATGGCCACAATGGCATCGGTGTACATGACCTTCACCCAGCCTTTGGCCCTTTTTTTTCTTGCCAGTTCTTCCTGTTCCCCGGTTGCTTTTGGTCCGGTATAAGCGGCATATCCTTTTTCAATACACCAGTAATTGTAGGCAATGGTTTCATCGGCTGCCACTCCGGTAATGCCAAAGGCGCCGATTGCGACCATGACCTGGTCAGGTGGCAGTTTGAACCGGAGGTTACGGATCACTTCCATCCAGGTAAAGGCATATTCCGTATTCTTTAATAAATTCAAAGAGGCCAGGGTAAGCAAGGTGAATAAGGCTATCATGACCAGGGAACCCTTTTCTACGATGGGATAATAATCTTTATAAATAAGGACGGCTGCACTGAATCCGACTACGAGCGTCCAGGTAAAAACCGACCCCACCGGAAATATCATTCTGAGCACAATCGCGGTCCCCCCCACCATTCCACCCAATTGAACGATTTTCAGGAACTGAAGCAGAAATACCGTCCATACCGCCCAGGATCCCCGGCCGATCCTGAATCCGGGCAGAAGATTAAAAGCCCTTACGGTTGTTTCCCCGGTCCAGATGGCATGTTTTCCATATTGCAATTGAACGGCCACTTTGATCAGGCAACTCAGGATGATGATCCAGAATGCTGCAAAACCCGCCTTCGCTCCAAGTATCGTGGTAGCGATCAATTCACCGGAGCCGACAATGGATGCGGAAAGTATAAATCCCGGCCCTAAAAATTTAAATCTGCCTGCCAGGGTAGTGGGTGGTTCTTTGATGTACGCATTCGTGATGATATATGGATCCATGAATTCGCCGGCAGATAAAGGCTAAAAGTAGGGAATCGGAACCTAATAAATTTATCCCTTAATAATACTATTGTCGCCCGCGTCATTTCTCCTACCTCATACCTCTGACCTCTCC
>CAYOPD010000218.1:0-3869 GCA_964405735.1 uncultured Saprospiraceae bacterium
TAGAGTTTGTTCTTACTGCAAAAAACGCGAAGAGCAGTAAAGGGAAGCGCAAAGAGTACCTCACCTCAACCTTAACCTTAACCTTAACCTTAACCATATTCTCAATCTTAATTTCAAACGCTTAACAAAATCACCCCTATGGGTAAGAAAATGAATCCTTCCTGAATTCAATTTTGAGCTATGAAATTCTATTATCTACACCTCCTGATTTTTGCAATATCCTTATTTGCTTGTGAGAAAGACCAGCAAAATGGGGACAACACCAACACAGGAAAAATCACCTATGGGAAAATACGCTTTACCACCCCTATTGACGGAGATGACCGGGAATATTTTGTGCATATTCCCAGGTCATACAAGGGCGACCAGGCCGTGCCCCTGGTATTTATGCTTCATGGCACCAGTGGGAATGGAGAAGAATTCTGGGAAAGGTCGGGTTGGAAAGAAGTGGGCGAATCCCAAAACCTGATTACCGCTTTTCCATCCTCCTGGAGGTATTGCATACATACCCAGGGCGAGACCAGCAACACCACCAAGTGGAACACAGCACCGGATGCGGAGTGGACTTTTTGCATCGGGCAAAAACCCAGGAATGATATTAAATTTTTGCGCACGGTCATCGATGAATTGTCATCAAAGTACAGGATTGATGCCAATCGGATTTATCTCGCCGGTTTTTCAAACGGGGGCCAGATGGCCGCTAAATGTGCTATTGAACTCAGCGATGTATTGGCTGCAGTGGTAGAAAGCGCTGGCTCTTTCTATTTGGATACCACATATACTCCAAGAAGAAAATTGCCCGTGCTTTACCAGGTCGGCAATGAGGACTATGGGCCTGGCAATACCGGACCTGCTATACCAATGAACCAGTTGGCTTACCTGATCAGCACCCCCGGACTCAGCTTTAAAGACGGGAAGTTCAATACCATAGCCATGGACCATGTGCACAATTTTATCCTCAATCCCAATTTTACCATTAGCGGCGACACCACCAAAGCCAGCATCGCCACCTTTAAACCCATGCTGGCGACGGATAAACACGAATTTCAGTTTGTATTGATCAAGGGCCTGAAACACGCTTATCCCAACGGTGAAAATCATCCATTGGAATCGGCCGAACTCAATTGGAACTGGATGAAACAATTCAGCCTGTGATTAAAAAACGACCCGACAGTTGGGGGCTGGCTAAAAGGGAAATAACAATTTTTGCAAGTTTATCCTTGTTTTTCCATGCATTCGGCTAAAAAGCTTCAGGCGGGACGCACCGAAGCAACCAAGCCTTTGTTTGGCTGACCACATTCCAACAACACCCAACCCGACTCTTATCCGGACTAAGTTGGTCAGCCCCTAACGTGGGCTCAGCTTCAGCCTAACGAGGAGCTTTTAAGGACGATAGAAATTGAATCTCGGCTTTATACGTGCCCGAATTCAATACAGCATGTTCATTCAGGTTCATGATGGGTTGTGAAGCATCGTATTTTTTCCACTCCGGCAGTCCTTTCCCATTTGGATTTCCGTTCTTAACAAAATTGACCCAGTAAGCCGACAGGTAATCTTCCACCGCGTAATCCATTTCTTTCCAGGGCCGCTTCCATTGGGCCAGGGTATGCAAGGCGAAAGGGACCTCTGAAGTATGGAAGGCGCCGTAATTGGGGAAGCCGGGTTTATCCGTGGGGACATAACCGAAATGATAGAGATAACTGTTGCTGGTATTGTTCATAGCCCATACATGGGCGGCATATCCCGCAAAATTGAGATTTCCCAGCCTGGCCTGCGATTGATAGGCTTCTTCATCGGTTGAAGCCGGGAATACTTTCAGAAAGTCATCTTTTCTTTCACCGTAAACCGAAGCCGCCCAGCTTATAAATTGATCAGCTGGTTTAGGCTGGCCCATAAGCGACGCATCCCCGCTTACCCAACCAGCCATTAAGGCCACATCGTTGTGTTTTTTGTTTTCAAAAACAGTGGAAAAATTTTCCCGCAAGACATATCCATCTACAACAGGGCTGAAACTTCCGAAAGGCAAGGTGCCGGCTAATTTCTGCAAACTGTCTGCGGGTAATTTTCGAAGACCGTCTATGCCTCCCGGTATTTTCTCAGAAAGGGCGATACCGGTTTTTTCGGCATCTGCCAGTTTTTTGGAAAGCCGGTCCAGGGACGCTCCGCTCTGTGCAATGGCGCCACGGAACAAACCTTTGCTTAAAGGTGAAGCGACCAGGGCCTGGACACTGAAGGATCCCGCCGACTGCCCGGCAATGGTGACTTTATCCGGGTCGCCACCGAAAGCGGTGATATTGTCCCGGATCCATCTCAGGGCGGCCAACTGGTCCATCAGGGCATAATTGCCGGAAGCATTCCTGCCGGATTCTTTGGTCAATTCAGGATGGGCCAGGAACCCCAATATCCCTACCCGGTAGTTGATGCTTACAAAGACAATGCCTTTCCGGGCAAGCGCTTCTCCGTCGTAAATGGCACAGGCGCTGGAACCGGATACAAAACCGCCACCGTAGATCCACATCAGCACCGGAAGCTTTTCTCCGGCCGCTTTGGCAGGGGTCCAGACATTGAGGTAAAGACAATCCTCGCTGAGTGGTTCAGGAGGCGCGATGAATTCTTCAGTCCACATCATGAATGGTGCGGGTTTGTTTTGCATGGGGCTGGCGGAAAAGCGGTCACAGGCCCGGGTGCCGCTCCAGGGTTTTACGGGCTGGGGTTCCTTAAAACGCAATTCCCCCACCGGAGGGGCAGCAAAGGGTATGCCTTTGAAACTGCTTACCTGTTTGTCTTCAGACTGAGCCCCGGAAACTTTACCGGATTGGGTTGTTGCAGAAACCAGCGAAGTCACCTGTCCCCTGACGGCAAAAGCAAGGAAAAGGAATATAATGGCGATTTTCATACCGATTAAAAAAAAGCGAAATTTCAAAATAAAGAAAAAGTTTTCTAATAAAAGTCGAGACACACCCTCAATCCTCATCCCTCGATCCCTAAAATCCTTTCCTGAATTCCAAAGTGACAATAAAACTCCGGGTCAATCCATCCGGCCTTTCTTTTCTTACGATAAAAGGAACGCCTGCATTCAACTGCAATGAATGTTTGTTGTTTATAGCATAATCAAAATGAGCGGTGCCGTTTAAAGTCAGGCCTTGTGAACCGTCAATGACCCTCTCCACCCCTTCTTTGTCCGTGTATTTGTCTTTGCCAAGGTGGAAGACCGGAAGCAAACCCGGGGTGATTTTAAACAAAGGGCTTACCTGCCAGGGATATGCCGCCCGCAACATCAGGTCTCCTTTACGCATAAACCGGTTTGTGGATTGAAATGATTTTATGGGTGAACCGGCCGGATAATCTTCCGCGATGAATTCATTTTGATTCTGCGCCAAAGGTTGTTGAAGGGCCAGCGACAAATGAAATTTATTCATTTGGCGGCTGATTCCGAGCAGGAAGTCCAGGGTGCCCAGGCTGGATTGATAATCCATCGGCAAAGGAAGGCCATCCCTGATTTTACTCCCGTCGTTCAATGGAAGTTTGAAACCCATCGTGATTCTCCCTGCCGGCCCTGCAAAATAATCCGCATTGAGAAAAAGGTCGGAAAAACCGAAAACGGATATGCCGTTGCCGCTTTGGGATATGGATGAGAGTTTGGCGTTAAAGGTCAGTTTTTTGTTCAATACCCTGTGGTATTCCAGGTAAGGCCCGAAAATGGAAATAGAATGATCCGCGCTTCCATAACTTAAACCGAACTTAAGTTGATTCCTGAAATTGGAATTGCTGTCCAGGGCTCCGGGTTTAAAGCTGCCCAGGGTGCAAAATCCGGCGTCGCTGCATCCTTGTCCCCGGGCAATGGACAGCAAGGCGCTCAGTCCGATGAC
>CAYOPD010000219.1:0-3806 GCA_964405735.1 uncultured Saprospiraceae bacterium
CCTCAAGGCATTTCTTTATTTGGGTTGGTAGATGGTCAATATTATACCGCTGGGATAAACCGTCGATTTGATCAATGTGAGTGGCCGGAAGGAGTCGATCTGATCAAAAACGGGTACACCCTTCCCGAGGACCACCGGATTGACATAAAATTGATACTCGTCAATCAATCCTTCTTTGATCAGGGCCGAAACAAACGAACTGCCTCCATAGACCACCATATCTTTCCCTTCCTGTTTTTTTAGTTTTTTGATTTCGTCCCTCAGGTTGCCTTTAGCCAGTTCAGTGTTATCCCAGATGGATTGTTTCAGAGTCTTCGTAAAGACTATTTTCTTTGCAGCTACAATTCGTTTTGAAAATTCAAACATCGGGTCTTCTGGTTTGGTAAAGGTGTCCTGCCAGAAAGGAATATAATCAACCGCCAGTTTTCTTCCAAGCAAAATGGTGTCCGTGGAACCCAGCAGTTCGTTCACCTGCGGTTTGATCTCCTCCAAAGCCCAGGTCACCCAGGCTTGTTCATCGTCCGGTCCGGTGGCGACAAAACCATCCAGCGAAATCTGCATTTGAAGAATTAATCTTCTGTCCATGGGTATGATTTAGATTGCCAGGAAGATTTTAGCGATCACCAATAACCATAAGAGATAACAAAAGACGAGGATCCGGTTTGCATAACCATTCACGGCGATGATCCCAGAAGGAACCGATTTAGGTGGCTCCATGTCCGGACCCATGGGTATTCCTGCTTTTTTGAATCCGGAAATCATTACGATCATGGTCACAGCCATCAGGATCAGGCTGATCCAGGTGGCATGAGCGGAGTACAGAATGGATGATTTATGGATGGCCCAGCTGTCCTGGCGGATAAGTTGGTAACTAAGGATTAAGGCCGCAACAGGCAAAGTGGGGACACCCAAGGAAAAGGCAAGGCCGTGCAGTTTATGTTTTATATCAAAAGCTCCTCCCATAAACTCCCCGATGCCTGAAACCAAAAGCAGGATGAGCCCAATCCTGGCCCAAATGCCACTTACATGGCCCCAGAGCAAGAGGGTCAGTAAAAAGGTGCTCAGGCTCCAAAAGACGAAAAAGGAGGTAATCAGCCATTTATGCTTCCCCAGGGCGTATTCGCTGATCATCCGCCAGCTGGGTTGGTATTCGGGGCTGACAAAATGCAGGATCAATAAACTCAGGATGGAAAGCAGTCCGCTTCCCAGGGTAAGGTAGGCCAACATAAAATATTATTTATTGGTTATAATTACAAAATGCAACGATATGGTTGCAAATATAAATGCAACATTTTGGTTGCGCAAATATTTTGAAAGAAAATTTTTGGTGTAACTTCTTCATCCAGGATAATTCTTAATTCCCTTAATTCCTTTTAATTTTTAATTCGTCTTAGCATTCTGCCACATTAACCGCAATATTCACAGCAAGCCCACCCTCCGCCGTCTCTTTGTATTTGCTGTTCATATCCAGGGCGGTCTGCCACATGGTATGGATCACTTCGTCCAGGGATACTTTCGCCGCGCCAGGATCACTGTCGAGAGCAAGGTGTGCGGCTGTAATCGCTTTGATGGCTCCCATGGTGTTTCGCTCGATGCAGGGGATCTGTACCAGGCCACCTACCGGATCACAGGTCATGCCCAGGTGATGTTCCATAGCAATCTCCGCAGCCATCAGGGTTTGCCTGTAATCCCCTCCAAGACATAGGGCAAGGCCCCCTGCCGCCATGGCTGAGGATACTCCGATCTCTGCCTGGCAGCCACCCATGGCCGCACTGATGGTGGCTCCTTTTTTAAATATGCTGCCGATTTCTCCTGCAGTCAGCAAAAAACGAATGATGTCCCGGTCTTTATCTTCCTTCCCTTTTCCAAAACAGATATGATACAATAATACGGCCGGGATTACTCCAGCCGCTCCATTGGTAGGGGCAGTGACTACCCGTCCGAAAGAAGCATTGACCTCATTTACAGCCAGTGCGAAACAGGAGATCCATTTGTTGATGGTTTCAAAATCTTGGCCCGACCTGCTCACCGCGTCCAGCCATCCGCGGGCATCCGAATAAAAGATCTCCGGGTCGAGCAGTTTTTTATTGATCCCGGCTGCCCTCCGGCTGACTTTCAGTCCACCGGGCAGGACTCCTTCGGTATGGCAACCGTGGTAGGCGCACAGAAGCATGACTTCAAAGAGGTTGAGCAGGCCTGACCGTATTTCCTCCTCCGTCCGGAACATGCGTTCATTTTGAAGGACGATCTCGTCAATGGATTTGCCCAGAAAGCTGCAATAAGATTCCAGTTCATCACTGGTTTGAATCGGGTAGGGGAGTTTCAGATCCGGACCGGACAGGTCTTCATTTTCTTTAAGGACAAATCCCCCGCCGGTTGAAAAATAGGTGGCCACATATGGGGCCATTTCTGCGAAGGAAGCGGTGAAACGCAAACCATTGGGATGGAATGGCAGGCTTTCGAAATAATGAAAAACCAGGTCAGTCGCCGGGTCAAAATTAATTGTGACCGGTACCTCCGGGGAAATCCTTTTGGACTGAGTGATCTTTGCCACCTCCTCCTGAATGGCGTCTTCGGGGATGGTCACAGGATCAAAACCGCTTAACCCGAGGAGGATGGCAGTATCGGTGCCATGTCCGTGGCCGGTCTTTGCGAGTGAGCCGTATAAGTCGACCTGGATTCGTTGCGCCCGGTCCAGTAAATTCAGGATAGCCAGTTCGCGAATGAAGCGGAGGGCAGCCCGCCAGGGTCCCATGGTATGGCTGGAACTGGGGCCTATGCCGATCTTGAATATATCAAAGACGGAGATTTTTTCCATACGACTTGCAGAGGTTCAAGTTAAATAGACTTGTTGAAATCTAGGTCCCGATCTCTAGCAGCTTTCCATTGCTCAACAGATAAATCACCTTCCCTTTTTCATAGATCAATGCATTTGGATTTGCCCCGGGTTGCAGGGTATTGTTTTTTACTTCGGCTGCACCAATGATATTCAGCAGGCTGCCTTCCATTTTAGGAGGGGCCTTCGTGAGCCGGATTTCAGTATATCCCTCTTTGATCAGTGCGGTCTGGTTGAGCCGGGCCAGTTTTTTGGAGTTTTTGATCACTTTGGGATAGATCTTTCCGGGTACCAGCTTTTTCCCGGTACCATCCCATTCCTGGTATCCCCTGAAAATGGAGAGGTCTCCCATATCCACCAGGGTAGCCCGGCCTGAAGCTTCTGAAATATTAAAGGATAAGTCGCTGCGGTATTCCTTGCCGTTTTGTTCCAGGTTGATGTTGCGAATGATAAAGTCGTTGAGGCGGTTTTTATTTTCTGGGATGGACCAGTAATCCCGGAGGTTTTGATTATAATAGGAGTTGGTGGCAATGGCTTCCAATGCGCTGAGTATGGCTGTAAAATTGATCTTTCTCAAAAATTGTTTTTCAGGATCGTTTTCATAAGCGCCGGTTTCGATGAGTACGGTGCTGGTGCCCCATTTCTGGATGTTGTCACCGAAGGCCCTGGGTTCAAATTCATCGTCATATCGTCCAATGCCCCGGGGAATAAACGGCTGGAGCGTGAGGTGGATCCGGGCAGCCAAAAGCATAGCCCTTTCACGGATGGCATTGACCTCTTTTTCCACGTTGAAAGCGGGTGCGAGCAGGGAGATGGATGCGGGTCTTTTGTCGTTTCCGGCCGCGAGGTATTTGTTTTGATCGTGCAGGTTGAAGCCAAATTCCGGATTCAGGCTGTCGCGGATGGACTTTAGCAGCCGGCCTTCGGGGCTTTGTAAAAAAAGCGCATCCCGGTTGATGTCGATTTGTTG
>CAYOPD010000220.1:0-3703 GCA_964405735.1 uncultured Saprospiraceae bacterium
TCAGTCTGGGCAGAAGTAAGCATTTGGGTTTTTGGTTGTGGGCCGAAAATACAAATTTCAAAAGACTCGAAGTGGGCTCCGGTCCATTATAGTCTTAAGAGCCAATTGAATTCCAAGCTTGAGTCGATGGATGGAATGTTATCCTAAAGATTCACGCACTACGGTTCACGAGAGATTTGGAAATCACCGGAACGGGGCCCCGGGCGCAAGACCCAACCTGAAGCGACAATTACCTTCCAGCCGTCGCCACTGAGGTTGCTTCCTTCAACTCGAATCGGGCCTGGAAGCAGCCGTTTGCCATCTTCGCTTACCAGCACACCGTTCGTAGCCTCCAGGGTGCCCCATTCCCCCCTGGTGCGGTAAGGCTGTACGAACACTGTCCCTGCTCCGGGAATGGGGGTAGCTCCTACTGCATTAAACGTGGTGCCACCTCCTGATGGAACAATTAATACAGGGCCATCGACAAAGCGGTTCTTCAGTCCGAGCAGGCGGACCCTTTGATGCTCGTCGCGAGCCATTTCCTCAAAGCGAATTTCCTTGCCCCCATATCGTTCCGCGGCTTCGACTGCATCCGCGCCAGGCATAATCCCCAGAGCCGTCATCAGCATTTGTCCTAGATCGGACTCGCTGTTGACTCTGCGCCTCCAATCCACCGAGGCCTCATCGAGTAAAATCCCGTAAGCCGTACCGGTTACATAGGATTGTTGCAGAAAAGTCTCGTGTCCTTCAGCAGCGGCCAGGTGTTCGATCATGCTGGCGACTGCATTGGCAGGGGAGCCGGCAGTGGCCACAATGCCTGTATATTGGGCAAGCCCTTCCCGGATCTCTTCTACGCGCTCATTTTCCGCAGCATTGATAAACAGCGACCTCCGCTTCAGCCGAAAGGCGGCTGCATCGTTCAGCGCAAGTTTGCGGGGCGCACCAGACTGATCGAGTGCACGGGAAAGTGCACGCCATTCCAGCCGCAGCCAGATCCTTCCTTCTAAGGCATCCAGATGCCCGTTATTTCCGGAAAGAGTCATCAAACCGAGCTCTGGTTGGATGCGGTGAAACAGTTCATGCAACATAAACTCTTGTCGTGCACGCGGAGTAGGCAGGGCTGTTGTAAAGTCCCACATGAAGGTCGTCCAACGGTACCCACCCCAGTCGACCGGTGCGTTGGTGAAGCCCAGAACCCTTGGCCAATCCTCTGAAGGGCGGGATTGATTAGTTGCGATCGTTCCTGTCCGTGCATCTGCAAACACCATGGGCCCGCACAATGAAACGCCCCATAATTTTCCGCCTTCACGCTGACAAATGGCATCGGCCTCCCTGAAATAAAACCCGGCCAGCTTCTGATCCACCTGCGCTGCTGAAAGACTGGCCATCCACAACGACAAGGATACCAGGACAAACCGCGGTCTGATGAATAATTGACCGATGGATTCGCAAAAATTTATTTTACCAGGCATACGAAAACCATTAATTCGAATATAAGGGGCATGACATCATACAGATTTATCTTTGGATAATTTGTTTTTGTACCTGCCAAACATGCCCGAAAGGGTCTTTGAACATTCCTTGACGGTAACCGTAATCGTGGTCGGTCACCGGGTCGATTTCCGTCGCTCCTGCTGCGATGGCCCGGTTAAAAACTTCGTGCACATCGTCCACAAATAAACCGATGACTGTAGTGACCCCTTTTGCACTCAATGGCTCAAGAGCACCACGCATGGTTTCGTGCAAATGAAATACGCATCCGTCCAGGTCCAATTCTGTCACGTGTATGCTCCCATCATCATTGCGGAGACAAAAGTTTTCGGTCGCTCCAAACCCGATGTAAAAATCGATGTCGAAGGTTCCGTTGGGGATGTGCAATTCGGGAGCAAAATGGGTAGATTTTTTTTGATTGGTCATACTGCAGTTTCGTTTACCTGATCTAAGTTTTGTTTTCCATTACCATGGTGTTGGCTGTTCCGGATTGGTAATGGTCTGTAAACGAGGGCTCATGTGGATTACCGTAATTGCAAATCCGGCATTTTTTTATTCAAATCTGATATTTAGTTCATCCTTTTTTACTTATTCATGGTGTAAAGATCGGATGTTGCCGGTATTTTATTGTTGCAACCGGCGGGTTAGTCAAAATTAGATTATAGTGCTTTTAAAATATAATTTGGAATCATCTCATTCGGTGGAGTTGTTCGTCCATAAATATATGAATTGTAATTACCACCTGTAAAGATGGTGATCATATTCATTTCAGGCCAAAGGTTTATTTTCTGTCCACCGTTACCGGTCGCCAAAAATGAATGGTATCTTTTCCCTCCAACGTCAAAATATTTATGCCTCCAAAGATATCCAAATTCAACATCGTCTTTTTCAAACGTCTTTCGCACCCATTCGCCTGACAGAATCTGTTTTCCTTGCCATATCCCCTGGTCATGGTACATGATTGCCAATTTAAGCAGGTCTCTTGGACGCAGGTACATTTGGTTGAATGTGGAAATACTCGAGGTATCCGGTTTGAATCTCCATTTATAATTGGTGATGCCCATGGGGCCAAACAGATTCTTATCTGCATATTCTACCAAGGGTGTCTGAGCGGCTATTTCCACTAAACGACCCAAGGTTTGAGCACATCCTGTGCAATAAGAAGATTTTACTCCCGGTTCTTCGATCATAGGCAAATCCAGGGTGAATTTTACCCAATCCGCACTTTTCAACAATTTTAATTCATGTCCAGTGGTACTCGGATTTTCATCATTACAGTCCATTCCATGACGGTAGGTGAGGAAATCCTTAATCGTTATTTTTTCTTTTCGTTCATCCCTGTTTTCAATAACTCCGTATTCATCCTTGAAAAAGGGTATCAGCAATTCTTCTTCGCTTCTGATTTTTCCCTGGTCAATCGCTATACCCAAAAGCGCTCCAATGAATGATTTGGAGGCAGACCGCAATTGATGTGGTTTGCCTTCATTATATCCATAAAAATATTCTTCCAAAACAAGCTTGCCGTCCTTCCAAATTAATATGCTGTGAACATCACGAAATTCACCCTTTATCGTTTCTTTCACCATGTCAATAATAAACTCTGGATTTTTGAACACTGTATTCAAGTCGCCAACTTGTAACCCATCGGCTTTTATGTCCGGGATTTGATATAGATAAGCATGCTCCCTTTTGAATAAATCAATTCTGGGAAACCAGTCCCGATGCTCAATGGCTTTACCTTTAATATTATACGTCTTTCCATCCAGCTGATAACTGATTATTTCATTGTTTTCGCTCCGATGAAAGATTAATGGACTTTTCTGAGGGGTTTCGAAGGTATCTTTGCCCATATATCTCAATGGATATTGAGCATCATCTATAATGGCATAAAGTATTGTATCCAAATTCGAAGCTGCAAAGATTAACGAATCAGGGTTTGAATATTCATATCGCCCCTCATAGACCGTAAGATTTTCAAAGAGGGATTTTTCTCCGACTTCCGAACAAGCGGCAAAAAGTATGGTTAGAAAAAGAATTGATTCCTGAATCCTGAATGCTTTTTTCATTGTCCTTTTTATAAGTGAATCCAATATGGTCTGAAGCAGCAAGGTAGAAACCACCGGGGCCGTTCTTTACCCCATCAATCCTCAATCCTCAATCCTCACTCCTCACACCTGTACCGTCTTCCATTTCCCCTTCCTGAAAAAATAATAACAGGCCAGGGCTATGGCCG
>CAYOPD010000221.1:0-3652 GCA_964405735.1 uncultured Saprospiraceae bacterium
CAATGACCTGGAAGCCCTGATGAGCAACTATACAGAGGATTCCAAGGTGATCATGCTGGACATCGTGGCGAGCGGACTGGATGAAATCCGGAGACTGCTGACCGGAGCGATCAACAATTTCCCTGCCGGCGAGGCCCGGATCATCCTGGATACGCTGATTGTAGATGGAGATCTTGCTTACACCATATGGCATGGTGAAACAAATTCAGTCGTGGTCCCCTTCTCTACCGCCACCTACCTGATCCGGGAGGGTAAAATTTACAGGCATACTATCGGGCGGATCACCCAGGCGAAAATTTTGACCGAATAGGTTTGGTACCTTAATACGATCTGCTGTTTTCAGGATAATTATCTGACGGCCTCTGCTGCAATCCGTCCATACTGTTCTCTCGCGTTTTGATATACTTCTTCCGCCAGCTTCTGTTCCGCAGGATTGATCCTGTCCTTTTTCATTTTCCAGCATTGGTCCACCGCCTTCCGGCACCATTCCGCGCTTTCCCTGACCTGAACGGGTTGTCTACCAACCATGACAAAAACCGGATTGGTATGGGAACTTGGAAGCACCCGGAGCGCCAGCCAGCCGGAACGACTGACCGGGTATTGAAAGGCAAGTTTATTCCAGGTTCCGTCAGCAATGATTTCCTTTTTTCCAATCACCTTTCCATTAAAGATCAATTCCGCCTCGACATTGCGGGTATTTTCTTTTCTGGCTTTTTCAATATGCCAATAAGGCGCTTCTTCCATTCTTTTGGTTGCAATGGCCCTGCCGGATTCATCCTGTTCCGCCGGAAGGTAAGCCGCCAGATCCGCTTCGATCCGGACCGTGGCTGCGGTTGAAAGTTTCAGTTCACTCTCCTGCAGGCCTGGTTCAATACCATTTACTTTAAAATTGACTATATGTGATCCTCCGTCGGAAACGTAACTTCTGCCTTTGCGGATCGCATCGGTATACTGGTCAAAATTCAATCCGGCCAGGGGTTTGAAATAACTGCGTCCCATGCCAATGCGTTCATCGTAAATGCAGGGGAAGTCCGATTCTCCGCTTAGGCGCGACCTGAATCCTGAGTTCAGGGTATGGTACCACATATTCAGTTCCCACCACGGCGGGGTATCCCCCGCGCTGAAAAAATCAATCAGGCCCTGGGTCACCGTGACGATGTATTCATTGGCACCGATCCCATCCATTTTGGGAAGAACATCATTGGGAAGGCTGGATACCGCCTCCATGGGTTCAAGGCCCCAGCCCGAATGCGCATAACCCGTAACAGCTCCCTGCTCCTTCGCCCATTTCAAAACCGGATAGGTCCAGGTAGGCCATTGTTCCGTAGTAGAAGTTCCTGGATAATCGTCTTCCTTAAGGTTCAACAGAATGACATGGCCGGCGTGCTGGGAAGGAAAACCGGAGACCTCCACATCATACCGCATCACATGACTTGAAGTTGAAAGCGGACTGGACTGCCCGGTAAAATTGCCCTTCTGATGATACCAGCCGGGGCCCCAGGTCAGCACGGAAGCCATATGCAGGTCTTCGCCCAGGATCTGCCGCCACATCACTTCCGGGCTTACTCCTTCTTCGGGTTCGTCGTAATGCGAACATCCCGCTGCATGGATATGATGGTCGGCGCTGTACCAGCCCAGGCTGGCCATATCGACCCATCGTTTCAGGTTGAAGGTTGCAACCATGGAGTCCGCGGATTCATCCACCAGCAGGGTTTGATGCTGTTCGATATACTCCGGTCCGCGGGAAAACCGGATATCAAATCTTCCCGGAGGGAGAAATACATGTTCTCCATCGAACCGGTAGATCTGGGGTTGGAAGAAAAAATCGGGAAATTCATCCATCGATGCCAGTCTGCGGGAAGGCAGGGGATAAATCCCGCTCAGCCGTTTTGGCCGGATATATGTATTGTTGCCCCTTCCTGGTCTTCCAAACTCCATCTGAGCCCAGGTTCGCTCATCTGGCAATTGATCGCTTTGCATCGTATCGGGCGCTATTCTTTCAATACCATCCGTGATCAGGAAGGACGCAATGCCCCGCGGATTGCTTTCATCCCGGATCTTTAAAATGACTTTTTTGGCGGGCCTGGCTTCAAATAAAACGGGAATGGTGTTTCTGAAACCCAAATCCTGCGAGCCCTGACCGATATTAAAACCAAGCTCCGCCTCCCTCATGCCCGCATCCTTGCAATATACCTGCAGGATCATGTATTCCAGGTTAAGGCCGGAAAGTTTGGGAAGGAGGGGTGGTTTTTTATAAAAGGCTAGTTCCAGGAAACGGCTCGCCGTCTCACCCGGGCCATTCGGCTGGAGAACAGTGTCCGTAAAATTGCCCTGCTTGGGGCTCCATAACCAGCGCGAACTAAAGGGCAACAAGGCATTGGGGCTCTCCGCTTCCAGGCTGGTGTGCACATTCCCTGCATTGTTGACTTTGACGATAAAACTGGTCCAGCCGGCTTGTACGATGCGTGCTTCGGCCGGGCCCCGGACCACTTTCACCCTGGCTTCCGGGTTGATTTCCACCATGGCCAGGCAATAAGGGTCCAGTATTTTCTGAATTAAAAGGGAGCCTGAATCATCCGGCATTTTGGTTTTTAATGAAAGCAGGAGGTCCTTATCGTTTTCACGCAAAGGACTTCCAATAAAATCAAGGGCTTCCACGAGTCTAATGACCTGGGCCTGCAGGGGCTGGGGTTCCACGTCCTGAACAATGGTTAGGGGACTTTGCGGCCTATCCTGATCCGAACGGCAGGAGTAAAACAACACCAAGCCAAGAAAATAAAAAACCATTCTTTTCATGGGCGGAAAGCTTTGTTCCAAATTAACCAAAATATCTCTAAATTTTAATGACTGTCTTGTTCGGCTTCTAAAAGAGTTCTGCTATTATAACTCCCGTATTCAGTCATCGCCATCCGGTTCTCCTGCAAAGCGGGCAGGGTAAGGCAGGTCCTTTTTAGCCGAATGCCATAATATCCGGTTTAAAATATCATCATGGCCCCGGTCAATAAGATGAACTGAATATTTTACGGATTGGTCACTGTGTTTTAATGCTGCTCCCTGCAAATTTTGCCTTTGCGGATTCATTTCATTAAGCGGGATTTTATTTTTTATGTTCCTGTATTTAAAGGAGGTGTCGGGCTGGTCAGCAAAACAATCAAACATAGGCAAAGCCGTTGCATCGATCACATTCATGGGAGGCAGTCCCAGAATTTGTTCCATCGTACGCAGCATGGAGGTCTGATTGTAATTGGTACTCACGGTCTTTTTTAATCTTGAATACGTACTGACGACAAATCCGGTGGTTCGATAGGAAGAAATATGATCCCATCCCGCCTGGGAATCATCTTCCGAAATAAAAATCACGGTGTTCTCAGCGAACCGGCTGGACATGACGGCTTCTACGATTCTCCCCACTGCTAAATCATTGTCAGCCACCATAGCCCGGGGCGTGGGGAATGCGGGACTGGTACCCGCGGTATGATCATTCGGCAGGGCCATGATCATGAGGTTAGGCAGCTGGTCTCCGGGCAAAGCGCTGATTTCATGGAGTTCCTGGATAAAAGCATCGGCACGCATCTGATCGTTGATGTTTTGATCGTCCCCGCCCGGAAAGTTTTGGGACAAAACCGGCCTAACCCTGGAAATGGTCGTCGTG
>CAYOPD010000222.1:0-3557 GCA_964405735.1 uncultured Saprospiraceae bacterium
GCTTGCTATTCCTTATTATCTGGTCGCCATGATACCCGACCGTATACGGCTCCGAACTTTATTTTCACAATGAGTCGGACGGACGTTTCTGCCTTTGATGCTTTGGCGGCCACTTATGATCAGCAGTTTACGGATTCTCCGGTTGGGAGCCTGCAGCGGGACCGCGTCCATCATTATCTGGAAAAACACCTGTACCGCTTGGATCATCCATTAATACTGGATCTGGGATGCGGTACCGGCGCAGACGCCATGTGGTTTGCCAAAAAAAAAGCCCGGGTCTGCGCCGTGGACCAGTCGGAAGAAATGATAAGGGTAGGCAGAGAAAAATTAGCCCACGCCGGATTGGAATCCCTGGTCACCTTTGTTCATAAATCCATGAGTGATCTGGATGGATCCCTGGGTAGTCAAAAATTTGACCTGATATTTTCCAATTTTGGGGCATTCAATTGTCTTTCTCCTGTGGAGCTGAAAAGCCTGGCACATACTTCAGTCCAATACCTTTCAAAGCATGGACAATTGATCGCTGTGGTCATGGGATCATTTTGTCTGTGGGAAACACTCTATTTCCTTACGAGGCTGGATTATAAAAACGCGTTCAGGCGATTAAGCCGGAACTCTGTCAAGGCCCACCTTGGACAGGGTGCCTATACCGACACCTGGTATTACAGTCCCGGGCAGTTCTATCATTTGTTTTCCGAACATTTTAAGCTCAAGGTATTTTATCCAATTGGATTTTTCCTGCCGCCCACCTACTTTTCAGGCAGCCGGTTTTTAAGCGCTTTTTTGTTAAAACAATTGGCCCGAATGGAAAGGATGACCGGTAATCTGCAGTCTGCCAGTTATGCAAGCGATCATTATCTCATTCACCTGAGCCGCAAACACTGAATGAACTCCGTCCTCGAAAGGCTTGCCCTGAAAAATACCCCGTTTATGCATGGTGGTGGACGAAGGGCCACTCTTAGCCTGATGGAGTGCCTGGAGATGAAGGGCAATGAAAAGGTGCTTGAATGCGGATTTGGTACCTGGGCCAGCCTGGTCACCCTAAATGCAGCCTATCCCGAATTGGATTTGCACGAAATCGAAGTTTCCCCCTTGATGATGTCTATTTCCGGGAAAAGGGTTTCCTGGGCAGGCCTGGGCGATATCAAGTTGCACAGTTATGCTGAAAACCTGTCATTTCCTTTTCCGTCCGGCATTTATGACCGGGTGCTTTCCGGCGGATACCTGAACTCAGGTCCCTGTTGTTCAGCCTGGCAGGCATCTGGTCTTCAAAATGGGACTCCGCGCAGGGTTTAAAAACTAAAAATGCTGTTAAAAGAAAGGGCCCCATTTTTGAAAAGGGCAGGCAATACCCCGAATGTTATATTTTAGTATTTCAAAAAGTTCATAATCATTGAACAGCATTGTACTCACACATGCTTATTTTCTGAGTTCAGATAAAAAGGAGCAACCCATTATGATGCCTTATGCCCCTTTGGGTTTGTTATCCCTTAGCGCCTGGCTTGAGAAGCATGGCTATGAGCATGAAGTATATGATACTACTTTTTCCGATTCAGTCAGCTTTAAGAAATACCTTGACGATCGCTTGCCGGCATACCTCTGCGTTTATGTCAACCTGGGTACTCGATCCCAGGCTATTGCTCTGATATCCGATCTAAGGGCAGATTCCAGATATTGCCACACAAAAGTGATACTCGGTGGTCCCGATGTCACGCATCATATTGAACAGTACCTCAAGGCCGGTGCAGATGTGCTGGTGATCGGAGAGGGAGAACAAACTCTATTGGAACTTATTACAGCAATTCAGGTCTCCCCGGCAAAATCTCTTGAACGTATCCATGGGCTTGCTTTTATCAACGGTGAAGGCAGGATAATACAAACCCCTGCCCGCCAAAGATTCCGGAACCTGGATGAACTGCCTTTTCCCAATCGTAAAAAAATAAATTTTCAGTTTTACCTGCAGGCGTGGAGAGCGTTTCATGGTTTTACGTCCTTATCTCTTTACACCCAAAGAGGTTGCCCTTATACCTGCAGATGGTGCAGCACACCAATATACGGGCAATCATACCGCAGACGCTCTCCAGGAAGGACAGTTGATGAAATGGTGGAAATCCATAATACATTTCATCCGGACCAGTTGCTGTTCGTCGATGATGTCTTTACTATTAGTATCCGGTGGCTCGAAGAATTTGTGTCGGAAATCAGGTCCAGGAAGTTATTTATTCCTTTTGAATGCATTACGAGAGCGGACCGCCTGGGTGGCGGAGTGATTGGCCTTCTGAAGGAAGCGGGTTGCTACCGGATATGGATGGGTGCAGAAAGTGGTTCACAGCGCGTGCTCCATTTCATGGACCGGCGTATCGATATTGAAGTGGCACAAAAAAAGATCCAGGAGATCCGCTTGGCCGGCCTTGAAACAGGGGTGTTCATCATGCTTGGCTATCCAGGCGAAACAGAAAGGGATGTCTATCAAACCCTTAGTTTTCTTAAAAAAGCAAATCCCAATCGATATACCATCACGCTGGTATATCCGATAAAAGGAACTCCACTTTATGAGGAAACCATAAGCACACAAAGCGCCCCGGATTGGTCCAAAAGTTCGGATCGGGAAACTGATTTTAAAAGGACGTATCCCAGACGGTATTATGATTTTGCCATTCGATGGATTGTAAATAGTATGACCTTGTACCAATTACAACTTATTAATTCTTCATTTAGCCAGAAAGCCATGTGGTGCAGACTTAAAATAGGGATTGCATTGCTTTTCATGGCATGGTTTAAACGGTTCCGGTGAAAAATCACACGAATTTGGATTTCTTAAAAAACTATTTCTCACCAAACAGGGTCATTTATTTCCATGATGCAGTGCCTGCTTTTGAATATTTGTACCTGAAGGTCCGCCAGGCTGAGAACAGGTTATATTCTGATCAACTGGTCTTAAACCTCCCGGATATTCCACCTGACCACATCCATGCCCGGGAATGGAGAATTCGGAAAAACTCGGTTTCAAAATTTTTAACTTACCTGGATAAGCATCCTAACCCAGGCGCGATGTTGGACCTGGGCTGCGGCAATGGCTGGTTTACAAACCTGTTGGCCAGGCGGGGACAAACCTTCGGATTGGACATCAATGAAACCGAGCTGAGACAGGCCTCCCGCTTGTTTTCAGGTCATTGGTGTCGTTTTGCCTATGGGGATATTTTCATTTCAGATTTACCTGAGAACAGTTTTGACTTTATCGTAATCAACAATGCTATCCAGTATTTTAATGATTTGGCGTCGCTGTTCAACAAGTTAATACCCATGTTAAACTCATCGGGCGAAATCCACATTCTAGGGAGTCCCATCTACGGGACAATTTACGAAGCCAATCAGGCCAGAAACCGGAGCGCTGCGTATTTTCAAAATCTGGGGTTCCCTTCCGCCAGTGCTTATTACCACCATCATGTCTTTGAAGCCCTTGCCCCTTATCATCCTCAAATCCTGTATGATCCGGGAAGGGTTTTTTCCAGGATTAAACGGAAAGTATTGGGGCAGGGGAGTTTGTTTCCATGGAT
>CAYOPD010000223.1:0-3511 GCA_964405735.1 uncultured Saprospiraceae bacterium
GGGATACCGGCTCCATTGTCTTTTATCCTGATCTCCACCCCCTTATCGTTCCTTTGAGTAATGACGCTTACGACCGGTTTAAAACCAGGAATCGATTTGTATTGGGTTTCTGTCCCGATGCCTTGATCAGGGTTTTCGGTCCCGATGCTTCGATCGGGACCTTCGGCTCGCATTCGCTCGGGGCCTACTGTCCCGATGCTTCGATCGGGACCTTCGGCTCGCATTCGCTCGCCTACGGCATAAAAGGCATTGTTGATCAGGTTGAGCAAAACCCGGCCAATATCCTGGGGAATGACTTGAATCTTGCCCACCAAAGGGTCAAAATGAGTGACCAGGTTTGCATTGAATGATTTATCTTTTGCTCTCCATCCAGCCTGAAAGGCGTGATAGGCCAGCCTTAGATACTCATCGGCCAGGGCATTGATGTCAGTCGGTTCCTTTTTACCACTGCTGGTTCGGGAATGCTGGAGCATGGATTTGACGATAGCGTCGGCCCGCTGTCCATGAAGGTGTATCTTTTGTTCATTTTCCTTAATGCTGAGCAGGAGCTGTGTTTCCAATTGCTCATTCCTTTCTCCTTTTTCCTTTTTTCTTTCTCCTTCAATTTCGTCGATCAACTCTTTATTGATCTCGGCAAAGTTGTTGACAAAATTGAGCGGGTTTTGAATTTCATGGGCAATGCCGGCTGTGAGTTCACCCAATGACGCCATTTTCTCGGACTGAATGAGTTGGGACTGGGTGGCCTTGAGCGCCTGATGGGAGGATTCCAGTTCCTTGTAGGCCTTTTCGATGAGCCTGGCTTGTTCGAGTTCCTTGAGTTGAGTCCTTTCCCGTTCCCTTTTTAATACCCGTTGTTTGAAATACCGATTGGCCAATGAACCCATTCCAGCCAGGCCCAGGAGATAGAAGGCATAAGCCCAGTAGGTCCTCCACCAGGGGGACCTTATTTCAATATTCAGTTTCAGCCCCTCCTCATTCCAGCTGCCATTGCTGTTGGCGGCCTTCACCCTGAATGTATATTTTCCGGGAGGGAGGTTGGTAAAATAAGCCGCCTGCTGGCTGCCTACATCGAGCCATCGCTCGTCATAATTTTCCAGGATATAAGAATAGCGGTTTTTTGCAGGATTCGAATAGTGCACCCCAAGGTATTCAATCGTGATGTTGTTTTCATCATGGTTTAAAGTCAGGGAAGCATTATCGGTTAAGCCTTTTTCAAAACGGGTTCCGGGACCAAAAGCCAGTGACCGGTTGGACACTTTAAAATCCCTGAATGAAAGCAATGGCGGTACGGATGCCACGGTGATCTCATCCGGATTGAATTGGATCAACGTTTCCCCTCCGAAAAAAAACCGGCCATCGGCCGTTTTCAGGGCGGAATAAAATCGTTTTGAGCTTAATCCGTCTTCCGTGGAAAAATTGGTAAATTTTTCCGACTGCATATCGAAGCGACTGATCCCTTCTCCGGTACCCAGCCAGAGGGCCTTGTTTTTTGCGTCGTGAAGGATGGCAAATACCGACATATCCGCCAATCCGTCCTCCACCGCATAGGTCCTGATTTTTTTATTCCTGGAATCGTACCGGTTTAAGCCACCCTGCAGAATGCCTATCCAAACGATATCCGAGCTGTCTTCCTGCCAGGCCGCATAGATGTTTTGTGCCAAAAAAACATCGCCTGATTTTTTATCATAGCCATGCCGGGTAATGGAATCATTTGAAAAATCATACTGGTACAATCCGTTGTCCGTAATGAGCCAAAGGCCTTTTGATTTTCCATCCTCCAGGCGCACCATATTGCTTCTTTCATCTCCTCCCGGTTGCCTGCTCAGGTCAATGGGTGCATATTCATCTGAGCCTTTCGTTTTTTTATATAAATAATTGAGCGTGCCCAGCCATTCATTTCCACGGGCATCGGTATAAAACTGCAGGATGCCGGGATGGATGTTGGGAACCCCCTTCAAAGAAACCTTACCCGCTTTTTTTTGCTCCAGGTTCAACCGGTAAACCCCATGGTCTGTCATGAATATTACACTATCCTGCCCGGCCCAATCGACATTGATGAAGGCCGTTCCTTTCGGGAATACATTTTCGAAACGGTGTTTTTTAATGGCATTGGTTTTTAAATCCAATTCATTCAGAACAGGGATGGGATTATTGTAGTCAAGCGTAGGCACAATTATTTTTTCTTTCCCTGCCTGAATCAGTTGTCCGATATATCCCCGTATGGCTATCGAGGTGTCCAGACCCGGCGCGTTATAATCCCGGAACACCGGTTTATCTTCATGTTTCAGCAAACCATTTTGTGTTCCAATCCAAAGGTTATTGAATGAATCCAGAAGCAGGCTGGAGACTTCATAATTATTCCCCCGGTTATCTTTTGGCAGCTTTAAATATTCAAATTTCTCATTTTTGAGGTCAAAATGAATCAATCCCTGGTCATGACCTAACCACAGATTTTTATTTTGATCTATTTTAAGAACACTTGACCGGAGGGGTTTTGAGGGATTGGGCAGCAATTGCCGGAAAGAATATTTTTTTGAAGGGGCTGCATCCAGCCGGTCAAAGACCAATAAGGTACCGTTGTCAGAAATGAGCCATAAGTGGTTATCCCGGTCAAAGGTGAAATCTACCGTACCGGTTTGGTTGGCCAGATTTTGAAGCTCACTGTATGGGCTGATCCTGGAAAATGACTTCCCTTCTCTTAGGAAAAATAATTGATTATCCAGACCCATGAAGAGGGTATTTCCTGCACGATCCGACCTGGCCCCATAAAGACCACCGGGATCCGCGCTATCCGGTATGGGAAATGGGCTTATCCAATCCTTGGATTCCTCGTAAATCAGCAGCGATGCATCAAGCGGGGCAACGCTGGCCGCTCCAAATAACAAATGACCTCCTGCATCAGTGGATATGGTGGAAATGAAAAAATCCCCATCATTCCTGGGTTTCCCGATCAATTGATAATAAGGATAAGCCCTCATTAATCCGGATAAGGGATCGAAGCGGTAAAGCCGCTCATCCGACGCACTGATCCATATTTTGCCATGACGGTCTTCATGCAACCTCGATATCGAAGAACTTTTTATCGAATTGGAGTCATTCGGATCATAGGCAAATTTTTTAAACTCGTAGCCATCAAACCGCAACAGTCCATTGCTGGTAGCCAGCCAGATCCGCCCCAATTTATCTGAAAGGATATCCCAAATGCCCAGTCCCTGGGTTTCTTTGTATTGTGTGATATTCAGTTCCTTCTGTCCAGAAACTGCCTCACACAGGAGCATGGTCATTCCAAGTACTAAACCAATCCTAGGAGCCATTACAGTGACGGGTATAAATTGAATAAGGGTTCAAGATAATAAAATTGATCAGCTCCTCCCCAACATGTGCAATTGGTTGGGACGAAGCTTAGCTTCGGCCTCGTACAAATAAATGTGTTACAGTTTTACAGGGCGTCGGAGCCAAGCTCCTCCCCAACATGTGCCCAACAAGAGCATTATATTGTAATTTTGAGCCA
>CAYOPD010000224.1:0-3382 GCA_964405735.1 uncultured Saprospiraceae bacterium
GGATCATTATGCTTTGCATTTCTTTATTGGATTTGAGGGGACAAAGGATTGCAAAGGTGGCTTACCCTTCCGGAGCCGGGTTTACCCACCAGGAAGGGTATACCTTTCACGTCATCATCGGGGACCCGGTGACCGGTTTTGCGGGTCTTGATGACAGTATCCGGATGTTTGTCGGCTTTCTGGAACCGATATTCAGTACCTTTTCAACCCGCGTGTATGCGGGCGGCCTGGAAGACTTGAAAATCTTTCCCAACCCCTTTTCGGAGAATATTTTTATCCATTCCACCCTTTCAGGGGAAACCATCAGGTTCAGACTGTCTGATCTTCATGGCCGGACCGTTCTTCAGGGGATCATTCTACGTAATAATGCAGCCATTCAGACCCAAACCCTTTGTTCGGGAATCTATCTATTATCATTGTGGGGGGCGAGGGCCCATTTTGCACTTTATAAATTAATCAAATTATGAAGCTCGGTTATGCTATCGGATTCCTGATCCTGATCTTGGGCGCTTTAAACGCCCAGCGAAATATTTCTGTCCTGCTCCTGGATCAAAACAATATGGCGTTGAAGGCTCAAGATGTGGCAAAAATAGAAGTCTCATTGTGTGGTCAGGACGGAAAGACCATCATTTACTCCGAAACCTTTCTTTTTCCAACCCTCGTTGACGGATTAGCCAACCTGGAAATTGGCTCGGGAACCAAACAGGCAGCTTATATCGAAGCCGTTAACAATCATTTTAAAAACCTGGTCCCGACTTCCGATGCCACCATAATTGTAAAAATCGATGCCTCCCTCTTGAATGGCAAACTTTTAAAATTTAATGATGAGATCAAATTGAATGACCCCGTCCCCATAATCAAGGTATTTGACAACAAGTATGTTGGGGTCAGCCCATTTGGGATAAATATAGCGGACGCCAACCGGAATGCACACATTAATGCCAGGGAAATGTTCTTTAGGGACTCTTCGGTTCTTTTAAACACGGTGGTAGCTCACACGGGGATGGACATTTACAGCGGGCAAAACCGGTTCGCCAATTTCAGTTCGGATGGGATCAACATGATCAAAGATGAAGAATATGCGAAATTTTTTTTGGGCAGCGGCTTGGATTTGCAGAATGTGGAAAACAAATCCAATTACGGCCTTACCGGTGGCCAGGTTAAAAACTTGTTGAACGGTAAATATTATAAATTCAGCGCTGAGGAATTCAGTCTGGGCCAGGAATCCAATAGCCTCTGGTATTTCAACCAAAACGGAGGCGGATTTAACCCCAATGCAAATGTTTCCCATCTGTTTAACAACAATTCCTACTCCATAAAGGATAACAGCTCCAAGAGAGAAGCGCGATTTTTCTACAACGGTTTCACTGGGTATTACGACAATCAGCCCAGATTAAATCTAGGGGTTACCACATCAGGGTCCCCGCTCTTCAATTTTCTGAGTTCAGCAGGCAAATTTTTATACTACATGTCTCCGAATTCTGATGCTGCAAACGATAATGCTTCTTATAGTTCAGATGGCACCGTAATTCATCGGCAAACAACTGTAAATAACACAGGCGGCAGAAAACCATATGGCTACATTACTGATGATGGAGTAACACCTCGTGCAGGTTGGTTTATCAGCGCACAGAATGTTGCAACCATTTTCGCAACAGTAAAAAACTTCAGAATGGATCATCCTTTACTAGCCGACCAGGATATTGTCTATGCATCGCTGGAAGGACCGGAAGCGGCAGCTTATTGCAGGGGTAAAGGCCTGCTCACTCAGGGTAAACAATTTGTACTTTTTCCGGACCACTTCAAATTTGTTTGCTCCCCGGAAGACCTGACCATCCAACTGACCCCTCGATCGGCGAAATCAAGGGGACTTGCTGTGACAGAAATTAAAAAAGATGGCTTCCGGGTAGAGGAATTGATGGATGGCACGGGGACATATGAGTTTTTCTGGGAAGTCAAGGGAATCCGAAAGGGATTTGAGGACTATAAGGTGGTAAGGTCAAAATCTGAAATCATGCCAATCCCTTTTAAGAGGGTTGAAACGAAAGAATGAAGAGGTAAGAGGCAAGAGGTAAGAGGCTACCACTCTGACCTCTAGCCTCTAACCTCCTCAACATTCAAACCCGACAAACCTACATTCCAGCGAGCCGTTGTACACCTTGTAGCTTTTGATTTTTTTCAGTTTCACCCCTTCTACAATATCCGTATAGGGTGAAATGATCCAGGCCTTAAACCCTTTGTAATCGTCTTTTAATTTGTGGCCAATGTCTTTATAAAACCGGTCCGTGTCGCGGAGGGGGATCCGCTTATCGTAGGGGGGGTTCATCAGGATCAGGCCGCTTTCGCTTTTGGGTTTGGACTTAAAAAAATCCTCCATACTGGCATTGATCCTCCTGCTGATCTTGGCGAATTTCCAGTTGATCCGGCAAGCGTCCATGGAATACAATTCAAGGTCGGAGGCAAAGATCTTATGAGGGATCTCGCCGATCGGTTTGTTTACTTTTTTATGGATTTTCTGATACAGCGCATCATCGTAATCGAACCACCTGCGGAAACCAAAATTTTCCCTCCAATGCTGGGCATGGATCCCCGATGCTTTGATGTAGGCTTCCGTAGCGAAGGTACCGGAGCCACAAAAGGGATCGTAAAAATCAGTAGAACCATCGTATCCGCTCAGGTCAATCAGGCCTGCAGCTAGCACCTCGTTGATGGGCGAGTCAAAAGCCGCCTTGCGATAACCCCTTTTGAACAGGGAAGGCCATGAACTGTCCAGGGAAATGTTGCACTGGTTTTCATTGATGTGCAGGTCAACCCGTATATCGGGGTCCTGGGGGTCTACGTTGGGCCTGCGGGTATGCAGCTTTCGGAGGTGGTCAACGATGGCATCCTTGCAGACCAGGGCCGCATACTGGCTGTGGGTGAAAATTTTTGAAAATACACTGTAATTGATGGCAAAGGTCTTGGTGAAATCCAGGTATTTGCTCCATTCAAATTCATAGAGTTTGGTGTAATACTGGGCCTGGGTATCAAACTGGAAAGAGTAGATAGGGACCAGCACTTCCAGCGCCGTCCGGAGACAAAGATTGGATTTGTATAAAAAACCCTGGTCGCCTTCAAATTCCACCCCGCGGGTGATCGGCTTCGTTTTGCCGGCTCCCAATTTTTTTAATTCCGTTTCCAGCACCTTTTCTAATCCGGAAAATGTCTTGGCCAGCAATTTCATTGGAAGGCAAAGGTAATCAGCTATCAGCGATCAGCGGTCAGCCATCAAAAACAACCATTGGCTGAAGGCTGAAATCTGATGGCTGAGGGCTTTTCTCTATCTTAGCCCCATGTTTCAACGCCTGAGGGAAAAATGGGGAGTTTCGGGTCTGGACCTGGC
>CAYOPD010000225.1:0-3365 GCA_964405735.1 uncultured Saprospiraceae bacterium
AAGCGATCATACTACCTGCGCTTACCGGATCCGGAAAAACTTTTTCGGGAAAAGGCTGCAATACCTAGGCACGCCGGAAGGAGACGGATCGGTGACCTGGATGCTGGGCATTCCCAAAACACTGCCGGCCGAAAGGCTTTATTATGCACCCGACACCGGCCATGGAGACCTGGCCAATGATGAGAATTTATTTCCCGGCCTCCGCGATATTCTTACCAACGGTTCCACCCGCCAGATCAGCCAGCAACGTCCTGCTTTACCCTCCATCCGTTCGGTCATGGAGAAAGAAGGAATTCAAATCATCGAACCCATGCCGGAGACCCTGATATCGAACCGGGCGGATGAAGCGTATTCCATCCTGCTCGACCGGCCAAGGGCTGCTTCCCATCCGGCGCGGCCTGCCGCCCGGGCCCTGGAGGTATCGGTAGTCCACGGAGACCTGCGGATAGCGAGCCATCCGGTGATGGCTGGTCATTTTCAACGCGATGGCATCACCAATGCCGAGGCGGCTATTGACTTTTATTACGACCGTAAACTTTCGGAAAGGCACCGGCTTTCGGGTTATCCGGAACAGGTGGGGGAGAGCCTGGTATTGTTTGATCCGGCCAGATATCCCAAAGGAACGGTGATTTTAGGATTGGGAGAAAGCACTGCCCTGACCCCTTTTCACCTGCGGAAAACCGTGGAAGCCGGCATCATCAATTATACCATGCATTTCCGGGATAATGTAAGTACCGCCTCGGACGGCCACGATACGGCGGTCAGTTGCCTGTGCATTGGCACCGGTTATGGCAGGCTGCCGATGGAAGAAGCCCTCTATGCAATAATCACAGGGGTCGCCCGCGCCAATCAACAGACCGAAAACCTCAAAGGCCTTAAAGCGATAAAAAAAATCGAGTTTATTGAACTTTACGAACATATTGCTCAAAATGCCTATTACCAGTTGTCCCAACTGGAAAACAACCAGACTTCCGGTCCTGCTTTCAAACTTAAAAAAGGGATTGAGAAAAAGGCCGGGGCCAGGCGCAAGTTTCAATTCAGC
Organism: uncultured Saprospiraceae bacterium; assembly: GCA_964405735.1. Taxonomy (GTDB): domain Bacteria; phylum Bacteroidota; class Bacteroidia; order Chitinophagales; family Saprospiraceae; genus JADJLQ01. The sequence continues at coordinate 1,043 of CAYOPD010000225.1, forward strand.
AATGAAAATTCCTGGTGGCACCATTTTACCACCCGCCTGATGGGAAAGGATGAAACCAGTAAAATACCCAGGCTGCAATTCACTTCCGCCTCCGGCATTGCCCGCGTGGAAGAAGAAAACACCTTTACTTCGGGAAAGATCATCCAGGCCCTGCTGGATCAGATGGCTGTGGACCAGGGTCTCTGGAACAAGGAATATTCCAAAACCCTGTTTGAAATCCTGGTACCCAATCCCTTTAAAGAGATCATCCGCCACCAGAACAATATCTTATGGAAAATGGACCTGGATACCGCCTCTTTTCCATGGGAATTGTTTCATGACTATGAGACGGATTCCATGCCTGCCTTTGCAAGAGCCGGTATGATCCGCCAGCTGTATACCCTGGACGCTGAAGCCAGACCGGACATAGTAAGAGGTCAGAAAGCCCTGGTCATTGCCGACCCGCAATACAGCGCGGATGGACCGGGCCAGTTGCCTTATGCCCGGGCCGAAGGTGTCCAGGTGAGCAAGGCATTAAAAGAGGGCGGCTTTGAGACCGAATCCCTGATCAACCGCAGCGGATTGGATATCCTCAACAACCTGTACAATAAAGAATATAAAATCCTTCATATAGCGGGCCATGGCACCATTTCGGATAATCCTCATGAAACGGGGATTGTACTGGAAAATGGCATGTACATCACCCCGGATATGTTTAAGAATTTAAGCCGCCTGCCCGAGTTTGTTTTTATCAATTGTTGTTATTCGGGGACCGTAGAACCGGGTAAAGAAAAACAGTATTTGCAGCGGTACCGTTTTGCGGCCAATGTGGGCACCCAGCTTATCCGGATGGGTGTAAACGCTGTCGTAGTTGCCGGCTGGCCGGTCAATGATGCAGCAGCCGGGCTGTTTGCGGAAAAATTGTACCGGAACCTGCTGGCCGGAAAAACCTTTGGAGACGCGGTGCGCCTTTCCCGCGAAGCCTGCTGGACCCAATTCGGGGAATCCAACAATACCTGGGGAGCCTACCAGTGTTATGGTGATCAGTGGTACCGCCTTACCGATCAAAACGGAGGTCCTGCTGCCGAGGTAGATTATTTTACCGAAGAACAGATCCTGGTAGACCTGTACAATTTCAAAACAAAACTGGAGGGTAAAAAAGTAAAGGACCGGCTTGCCTTGCAGGAACAATTGGAAAAAATCGTGCAAAGGGCCCGTAAAGCCGGTTTGTACCAGGCGCCAGTCATTGAGAGGGAAGCGGATATTCTCTCCGAACTGGACCTGGTATCGCCTGCCCTTGAACGCTATAAATCCCTGCGCAACATCAACCAGGCTGATTTTTCAGTCAAAGCCCTGGAACAATATTGTAATCTGCGTATGAAATCGGCTTTAGGGGCCAGGCAGATTACCTCCACTCAGATCCGCCAATTGATCACCGACTTTCATGCCCTGGGCATGCTCGGCCTTACGCCGGAACGCTTATGCCTGATGGGCAGCGCCTATCAGAATCTGGCCATCATCGCCCAACGGAATCCTTCTAAAACACTGCCATCGGTGACAGCCAGCCTGAAAGAAGCGGAAAAACAATATCAAAAAGCTTTTGCCCTTTCTGATCCGGCTAGGGTCCAGGATTTGATTTATCCCCTTTCAAACTGGCTGATCCTGCACGCCATCAACGACGGGCCGCCATTCATTGAACTCAAGGGTAAGAAAACAATCATATCCTCCTTTCTTAATCAAACCGAAATAAAACTAAAAAAAGAACTCGGCAGGAATCTCCATTTCTGGCAGGACATCAGCCTGGTCAATCTCGGCCAGTGCAAATTATTTTATACTTCTTCCCTATCATCACTCGAGGAGTTAAAGAATGAAATCGTCAAAAATTATAAAAACAACTGGAACCTGTCAGGTACCCTGCGCCATCTTCAGACGGAGCTGGACCAGCTTGATTTTTTGAGATTTGGGGTGGGGAGGATGAGGAAAAATAAAAGATGGAAAGAAAAGATGAGGAAAAATCTGGAGGAGATTAAGGATGAATTGAAGGCATTGTAAATTTTTAAAAACCAGGACCTGGAAGCCCGCCTGTCGGCAGACAGGGTTTTAATTGGAATAGTCTGACTGAAACCTTCCAGGTCTCGTTACAGAATTAGCGGATAGACTTTCGGGTCTCGTTCCTCATCAGGCCACGTCACTCTCACTTTTCATCTATGATACACCGGAAAAAAACTATTCCACAACCCATTTAACCGTTTCAAGGCTACAGTCCAAAAAGTTTTTTTCATCTTAGGATTTACCGATTCCTGCGTCTTCATCTCAAGCATCTTTTCCCGGCTTTTCACCAGGT
>CAYOPD010000226.1:0-3345 GCA_964405735.1 uncultured Saprospiraceae bacterium
CCGACGCTGGCCGTCGTTTTCAGTTCCAAGAGCCGGGACCTGAAAGTTATCTGTGATGCATTGGATGCGGAAGGCATCGCCCTGTTCGGTTGCACCACCAACGGTGAATTCATTGACGAAATGACAGAGACCGGCCACTGGACGATGCTGCTCATGGACCTTCCGGCAGATTATTTTCGGATCCACCTGGAAGAATATCCCAGCAAGAACTACCGGGAAGTATCTGCTTCCATTGCCAAAAAAGTCAGGACGGGTTTTGACCATCCTGTCTTTTTGATCGGCATGAGCCATATAGCAGCCGATGGTGAAGAAGTCTTGCATGGCTTTGAAGAGGTCTTTGGAAAAGAAGCCAATGTCTTTGGCGGAATGGCGGGAGACGATTATGTCTTACAGGAAACTTATGTTTTCACCAATCATAAAATCAGCAACTGTGGTATGATATGCCTTGCCCTGGACGCATCCAAGGTGGAAGTACAGGGCATCGCCACTTGCGGATGGAAAGCAATAGGCACTGAAAAAACCGTCACTAAAAGCGAAGGCAACCATGTCTATACCATTGAAGGGGACCCGGTATTGGATATTACGGCAAAATATGGTGGTTTGGAAAACGTATCCCCCGACAACGATAGACTATTTGTGGAACTGAGCTGTACCCTGCCACTCCAACTGCAGCGGGAAAAAGGCGACCCGGTGATGCGGGGCGGACTTTTGATTGATTGGACAGACCGGTCTTACTATACCAATGGTTCCGTGCCAGAGGGGGCGAAGGTGCGTTTTTCCGTTCCACCCGACTGGGATGTGATGGACCAAGTGGTCAAAGGGGTCGAAAAATTAAAAAAAGAAAGAATGCCTGAGGCAGATGCATTGGTCATTTTTAGCTGCGCAGGCCGGATCATCTCCCTGGGGCCGCTGATGTCAGAAGAAATTGAAGGCATTAAAAAAGTCTGGCAGGTACCCATGGTGGGCATGTTCAGCTACGGGGAACTGGGCAGGGCTACTGGTGGAAATCTGGAAGTGCTCAACCTGACGACCTGTTGTGTAGCATTAAAAGAAAAATAAAAGCCGTGAACCCACACCTCCAATCCATACTGAGTTTCATTGAAAAATCAGACGGCCTGACGGCTGAACAAAAATCCGTCCTTTTGAAAAATCTGAAAGATGCCGACAAAGAACTGGAAATCACCGCTTTCAAACTGGACCGCACTGAAAAAGTAAAACGGACCACCGCCATCCTCCTCGAAGAAACCATCGAAGAACTCGAACAAAAAAGAAAAGCGGTTGAGGCTCAGAACCGGGAACTGGAAATGGAATCATCGCTGGAAAGAGTGAGGACCGCTGCGATGGGCATGAAAAAGCCCGACGATCTCCTTCGGATCTGTGAAATCGTATTCATAGAGTTGAAAACCCTCGGTTTCCATGAAATTCGCAATGCGATGATTAACACCTTTGAGGATCACAACGAATATTTTCTGGATCATGACTTTTCTGACTATACCGGGGGAAAAATCAGCCGGATACCTACTAAGGGGGATCAAACGGTTGAAAGGTTTTTGATAGGGATCAGGCAATCCGGGGATGCTTTTATTGAATTAAAGGTCCACGGGGCTGAACTGGAATCCTGGAAAAGGTACAGGAAAGAAACCAGGCAATTGGAGGATGACCGGATTGAGGGTGCGGAAGCGCTATATTATTATTACTATTCCACCGGGAACGGTTCGTTAGGAATCTCCACTTTTGCACCGGTGTCTGCCGAGAAAAGGGAGGTGCTGAGGAAGTTCAGAAACGTCTTTGACTTTGCCTACAGAAGGTATATGGATGTGACCCAGGCCGAAGCACAGGCAAAGGAGGCCATCAAACGGGCTTCCTTAGACCGGGTCCGGGCAGAGATCGCTTCCATGCGCACTTCAGGCGATCTTGAAAAAATCATTCCTTTGATCTGGAATGAACTGACGATTCTTAAGGTCCCTTTTATCCGGTGTGGTGTATTTATCATGGATGAATCCAGGAAGGAAGTTCAGACCCTTTTGTCCACCCCTGAAGGAAAAGCTATTGCTTCTTTTCAGTTGCCTTTTAATGACACGGAACCCTTGCCTCAATTGGTACCCCATTGGCGACGCGGGGAAATATACAAACAACAATGGGACGAATCCGATTTTATCAGATCTTCCCAGATCATGATGCAACGCGGAGCGATCGCTTCCTCGGAACAATATATTTCCGGCCGCCTTCCAACCAGCCTTCATCTGCATTTCCTGCCCTTTGAACAGGGAATGCTGTATGTAGGCAGCGAAGCCCCGTTGGCAGAAGATGAAATATTACTCATACAAGACCTGGCTGATGCTTTTTCGACCGCCTATGCCCGGTACGAGGATTTTAATAAGCTGGAGGCGGCAAACAATAAGATTGAAAAAGCACTCCTGGATCTCCGGCAAACGCAGGCCCAATTGATTCAAGCCGAGAAAATGGCTTCCCTCGGTGAGCTGACTGCCGGCATCGCCCACGAAATCCAGAACCCATTGAATTTCGTCAATAACTTCTCAGAGATAAACAAAGAACTGCTTGACGAAATTCAGGAGGCAAGGAAAAAGGGTCCCGGGGCCTCAGGAGGAGAAAGGAATGATATACTGGAATCCGAGCTTATCAAAAGCATTAAGGAAAATGAGGAGAAGATCATGTACCACGGCAGAAGGGCTGACGCCATTGTCAAATCTATGCTTCAACATTCGCGTACTATTGATCAAAGCGGTAAAAACAGAAAAGAACCCACAGATATCAATGCCCTGGCCGAAGAATACCTTAGACTGGCTTACCATGGCCTTCGTGCCAAGGACCAAGCATTCAATTCATCCATGCACACAGACTTTGATGAATCCATTGGCCGTATCGAAACAGTCAGCCAGGAAATGGCAAGGGTGATTCTCAACCTGGTCACCAATGCATTTCAGGCAGTACAGGAGCAGCAAAAAAGGAAAAAAGAAAAAGGAGAAAATTACTCTCCCGAGGTATCCTTAACTACAAAGAAGAGGGAAACCGGAATTGAGATCCGTGTCAAAGACAATGGTCCCGGGATACCTGAGCATCTCGTGGATAAAATCTTCCAACCCTTCTTTACCACTAAACCGACGGGTCAGGGGACCGGATTGGGTTTGTCGTTGGCATACGATATTGTAAAAGCTCATGGTGGGGACATAAAAGTGGTCACGAAACCAGGTGAGGAAACGGAGTTTATAATTAAATTACCTTCCTGATCCTATGATTAATATGGAGGGTTCAGAATTTTTCGTAGGAATTCAACAAGGACTAACCGTTTAAGCAAGGATAATGGAAATGGGGTTACCGAAAACC
>CAYOPD010000227.1:0-3300 GCA_964405735.1 uncultured Saprospiraceae bacterium
CTACCGGGCTGAACTACTTCCCGAGCTTTGTATAAATCCATGACTTTCAGCCAGTCATGAAAAAAGCGTCGCAAAGATAACATTTTCCCGATATGAATGACTGAAAGGAATTTAGAACTCTTTAGTTCAATAGTGGCCTATCCAATGGAAATGGTGATCGTCCATAAGCTCAGCACGTAAATCCCTGATCAGACTATGATAGCTTATAGCAGTCCAACCAGGCTGGCTTGAGCCTAGGCCCAGTGGCATCCCCACCCTCGGCCTGGTCTCTTTCCCTTATCCTCCTTATCCATTTGCACTTAACTTTATACCGGTATTTTTTCAGATCGAACAGAGCCAAAATTTTTGTATATGAAATTCAGAACCCTGATCATTTTCATCTCCTTTGCCATTTGTGCCGATGCCCAAAACTCAAACATCGAGCAGCTCCAGAGGGAAACCAACGAGGCACAGGGCCCGGACCTGGTGGATAAAAGCCTGCAGCTTGCCCAGGCTTATTACAAGCTGGGAGAATACGAAAAGGCCAGCACCGCCGGCCGCAAGGTCCTGGAACTGGCCCCCGGCCTGGAGATGCACGGGCAAATGCAGGAAGCCCAGGACCTGGTCGTCCGTTGTGAGCAAATCCTTGCCCTTCAGAACAGCAAGGCCAAGAGCGACCCCATGGGATCCATGGTCATTGCGCTGCAGCTATCGGATCTTTTTTATAAGAATGGGGAATTCGAGAAAGCCCGTGAAATGGCGGCGGAATCCTACAAATACGCCTACCAATTTGACAATAAATCATTTATGGCCACCGCATTGAACCGCGAGGCCCAGGCCACCCTAAAAAAAGATCAACGCACAAAGGAAGAGGAAGAAGAAGCCCGCAGAAAGTTGAGAACGAGCCTGAAGATCCTCAAAGACCATAAAGTCGTCAACCCTTTGCTGAAAAACGACAACCTGGTGACCCTGGAAGACCTGGGCAAAAATTTTGTAAATGCGGAAGAATTTGCCGAAGCCAACGAATCGTTTAAATCCGTAATGGACTCCGTCAATACCCATTTCCGGATCTGGTCCTTCGAAGGCAAACACAGAAAGAATGGAAGACGGGATTCCGGCTGGCAAAACAACGTTTATTTCAGCCCGGATTCTATAAAAAAAGGACTGCCCGAAGACCTTTATGACAAAATAATCCAGTTGAAACAGATCCGCCTGGCTAAAGAACTGATTGCTCCCCTGCCCCCGCCTGCCCCGGCAGGAAAAGACGTCAACTTAGTGGTCGAGCAGGTCACCAATGAATTAAAGGATCTGTGGCCAAAGGAATTGGAGGAGATCCAATCCGATTTTGAACAAAATGAATCGCGCATTGGGAAACTGGAGCCGGTCGAAGTTAAAAAAGAACTGCTCCAGGCCACCTATAAAAACAAATACGACTCGCTGATGCACCTGCACATCCTGGACTCCATAAACCTGGAAAAACAGGAACTGTCCATCCGGAAGCATGAAGCGGAAATGGAGCGACAGAAAGCGCGGCGTTCTTTGATGATGACCGGGTCCGGCAGCACCCTTTTATTGTCCATTTTCCTGTTTTTGGGATTTACCCGCCAAAAAAAACATAACCGGATGCTGACCTTAAAAAATGATGAAATCAAACTGGCGCAGGAACGCTCCGAAGAATTGTTGCTCAACATTCTCCCGGCCCAGGTCGCGGATGAACTGAAACAATACGGTGAATCCAAAGCGCACCGCTATGACCAGGTAAGTGTCCTCTTCAGCGATTTCATCGACTTTACACGGATCGCAGAAACCATGCCCCCGGAAATCCTGGTCAAGGAACTGGATTATTGTTTTAAGGCTTTTGACCGCATCATCAGCAAATATTCCCTTGAAAAAATAAAAACCATCGGAGACGCTTATATGTGCGCCGGCGGACTCAACCCAAGCCTGGGCAACCAGGTCCCTGAGATCGTTCAGGCGGCCATAGAGATGCAGGAATTCCTGCACCGGTGGAAAGAGGAAAAAATAGGAAGGGGTGAGCCGTTTTTTGAAGCAAGAATCGGAATCCATACCGGACCGGTCGTCGCCGGCGTGGTCGGCATGAAAAAGTACGCCTACGACATCTGGGGAGATACGGTGAATATCGCTTCGCGGATGGAATTGAGCAGCGAACCGGGAAAAATCAATATCTCCGGAGAAACATTCAAACAGTTGAAAGGGGGGATCTCCTGTTCTTACCGGGGAAAGATCAAACCCAAAAACAAGGCGGAGATCGATATGTATTTTGTGGAGGTGAGTGGATGAGGTTTTTTTTCGCGCAAAGGCGCGAAGGCGCAATCCGTTTAACGGGGTATTATTTCGCACGGAGGGCACTGGGAGCACGGGGTGGTGTTTTCGCACGGAGGGCACGGAGAACACGGAGACGCCGTTAGGTCAAATCTTAGCTTTGGCCATCCTCACCTTTCGGTCAAAGTTACCCCGTTAGGTCAAAGCTTAGCTTTGGCCATCCTTACCTTTCCCCTCCGTTAGGTCAAAGCTTAGCTTTGGCCCATCCCAGCCTTTTGGGTCAAAATTATCTTCAGTCATAATGCTTGGCACAACAGTCTATTATATTTTGTCTGGTTGACATTACCATAGCGGTGTTCATATAACTACAAGTTCGGAGCTTAGCTCCTCCCGAACGAGAACGAGTGGGGTATTTGCGGTTAACAAATTGTTTTTCTAAACAACCACCTCCACCACCCTCGCCAGCTTCCTATACCTGCACAAGGCATACGCCAGCTTCAACTGTAATTCATCTGGATATTATAAGTTGCTTCTTGCTATACAAAAACTTAATTTGCAAGTTCTAAGACAGTATCATGGAAGGAACTATTCAAATCCATATAGAAAAACTGCCTGAGGGCGTGTATCTGGCAACTTCAGATGACATCCAAGGGCTTGTGGCTCAAGGCCGAACGATAGCTGAAACCCTCGAGATAGCAAGAGATGTGGTAAAGAAGCTATTGGAGTCCCAGACAGATAATGCCGGTCGGGTAACTAAACTCGGTGATCATTTTGACTATCCGCTTGTGATCGGAATCTGATATGGGGAGACTTGGTGGCTTTAGCTATCGTGAGGTTATAAAACGTCTTAAACAGCCTGGGTTTTGAATTTCACCGTCAGGCGGCCGGAAGTCATGAAATTTGGTACTCACCTTCAACCAAACGCTACACCACTGTTCCAAACCATACAGGTGATTTGCCAGAAGGCACCTTAAGGGCGATCTTAAGGCAGGCGAATATTACGCCAGAAGAATTTCTTTACAATAACTGACCCCGTTA
>CAYOPD010000228.1:0-3294 GCA_964405735.1 uncultured Saprospiraceae bacterium
TGTATGGTGATGAATTGATTAGCAGCTTAGGCCGAAGCTGATTGTTAGGATTGTTAGGACGAAGCTTAGCTTCGGCAGGAACTAATAATTATAGTACTAAAAGTTAAAGTCAGAGCCAGGCTCCCAACTTTTTTCACTATATTTAAAACCAAAGCCAAAAACAAATACTTCCAGAATATGAAAAGTTCCGGATTCCATTTTTTGATTTGCCTTCTTTCCCTGCCCTTTGCATTAAAGGCGCAAAATCCAGCTGGGGTACTGGACCATAAAAAGCACAAAATTGTAATTCAGTTCAATGAGGCAGATTCTATTTCACAGCAGCGGGTCGTCCTCCAGGCAGGACATATCAAGGAGAGTTGGCCAAGTGCCGAGATTGAGGTGGTCTGTTTAAGTGGGGGTATAGATTTGTTGATCTCGGCCAATTCAAAGGCAAGAGCTGCGGTGGCGGAATGGACAAAAAAAGGAGTGGTTTTCGCTGCCTGCAACCATTCCATGAATTCAAGAAAGGTGACCAAAGCGGACCTTCTCAGCGAAGCGGTGGTAGTGCCTTCTGCGGTGATTGAACTTGCTTTAAAACAGGAACAGGGTTGGTCTTATTTCAGGGGAGGAAGATAATTTTGCGTATATGGTCATTAGTCCCCCCTTTTCATTTTTGTAATACCAACAACCCAAACAAATCAAAAAACGGGTCGATTGTTTATTTTAGCGAAATGATGTCCCAGACCCGTCGCCTTGCAGCCATCATGTTCACCGATATCGTAGGGTACACGTCCTTGATGGGTCGGGATGAGCAAAGGGCGTTCGATATACTTAAAATAAACCGGGAAATACAAAAACCCATAATTGAAGAATTTCATGGGCAATGGATAAAAGAATTGGGAGATGGGGTGATGAGTAGTTTTGAAACCATTACCGATGCTGTAATGGCAGCTTTAAAAATCCAGGAAGCCTGCATTGGATTGCAGGATTTCCAATTGCGGATTGGTATACATCTTGGTGAAGTGGTATTTGAGAATGGGGATGTATTCGGAGATGGAGTAAATATCGCCGCCCGGATCCAGGCTATTGCCAATCCCGGAAGTATTTATATTTCAGAGTTTTGTCATCAGAATGTATCGAATAAACAAGGGATCACCACACGGTTTATTAAATCAGAATGGCTTAAGAATGTCAAAGAACAGGTAAAGATTTATGAAGTAGTCTCCCCGTCTCTAAAATCAGCTCCCAGTACCGCCTCGCTATCTGAGAACCAAAAAGTTCCTGAGAAAAGCATCGCTGTCCTTCCTTTTGTCAATATGAGCAATGATCCGGAACAGGAATATTTCAGCGATGGGATGGCGGAAGAAATTCTCAACTCGCTGGCCCAACTTAAAAGCTTGAAAGTGGCCAGCAGGACTTCTTCATTCTGGGTCAAAGGAAAAAATGTCAGCCTCCAGGAAATTGGTGAAAAACTTAAGGTGAGCACCATCCTTGAAGGCAGTATACGAAAACAAGGAAACCGGCTTCGGATTACCGCGCAACTGATCAATGTGGAAGACGGGTTCCATTTATGGTCAGAAAAGTATGACCGGAACATAGATGACATTTTCGCCATCCAGGACGAGATCGCTCTGGAGATTACAAAACAACTGAAATTAACCTTGCTGACCGGGGATAAGGAAAGAATTACCAAGTCTCCAACCAAAAATCCGGAAGCCTATGAATTGTATCTGAAGGGAATTTTTTACAACAACCGCAGGGGGAATGCCGTGCTTAACGGATTGCACTGTTTTGAAAAAGCCATTGCTCTGGATCCCGGATATGCCCTTGCTTACAACGGGTATGCCGATGCCATGATCCTGGCTGCTTTTTATGGATTTTTCCCGGGAACGGAGGTTAGGGATAAAATCAGGCAGGCCATAGAGAAGGCCATTCAGCTGGACCCTGCCCCTGCAGAAATTTATTGCACCCTGGCACAGTATTTTATCACCATGGAATGGGATTGGCCTCAGGCAAGAAAAAATTATCTTAAATCGCTGGAGATCAATCCAAATTATGCCCAGGCCAATGCTTATTACGGACTGGCTATTTTTAATCACATAGAGGGTAATTTCCAGGAAGGAGAAAAATACGGACGGATAGCCGTTAAACTGGAGCCCTTAAGCTCCATTTTTCACGCTGACCTGGCCTGGACGGTCTATAATGCCAGGAGGTTTGAAGAATCCCTGGCCATCGCTAAAACGGGAATTGAACTTGACGGGAATTCCTTTTTGTCCCATAAAATTGCAGGATTGAGCTGTATAGGCCTGAAAAGACATGATGAATCCATTGAGATATTCAAAAACCTGGTTAGTATTTCCAACCGAAATCAATATGCCATCCATTATCTCATCTGGGCTTATTGTGCTATGGGCAATTTCACCGATTCAAGAATATTGCTGGAAGAACTGGAGCTGCGGTCCCGGACCGGATTTGTCACCAATACCTATCTGGGTATATCTTCCGCCTGGTTAAATGAAATCGATAGGGCTTTACAATACCTGGAAAAGGGATTCAGGGATTGGGAATCGATGATGATCACGATCAAGCATGCCCCGCATATTCCGGACAGGTTGGCAGAAGATCCCCGTTTTAAAGATCTGTTGGACCGGATTGGCTTTCCCGAATCCTATCGCCCTACACCGTTGGCTTAATGTTTTGATTTATTCTGAACAGATTATGCGGATCGTATTTGTTCTTTACGGAAACCAGTTTTTCATAGTTATTTCCATAAGCCGATTTCACCAGGGCTTCCCCTTCTTCTCCCAGGCCGGAGAAGTTTACGTACATGCCCCCGGTGGAGTAGGGCTTCATGGAGGATAAAAAGTTGCGTGAATAAGACAATACCTCCGAGGTCTGTCCGGGATCAGCCCATACGGCATCTACACTGAACAAAATCGGAACATGGCGTCCGGTGAAGGCCGTATCCTGTTCATTGACGCGAGCCATGGCGCCCCCATAATGCCAGATGGCTATAAGGATCATGGGAGCAGGAGGATTGCAGGCCTGGGGAATAATCGCATCGATGGTTTGTTTATCGAGCTGTTTGAGATTGCTGGATTTGAAATAATACAATTGTTGCTTTTTTGGAAAGAAGCCGTCAAACGCAGACTGAAGAGCCGTCCAGGGAATGGGGCCACTGAGATCGAGCATAGGTTTTCCTAATTCTCTCAATGGTTGAATGGTCCTGGCACCATCTTCCAGGGAGCCGATATGGACGGCTGCAATAATCAGCGCCCGCTTTCCATGTGCTTCCACCGGGAAACCGGGTGCAGG
>CAYOPD010000229.1:0-1142 GCA_964405735.1 uncultured Saprospiraceae bacterium
TCAATCAGTTTCGGGCTTAGCCCGCGGCAACGGCAATGTTTGATATGCTCCAGATGCCAGGCGATGCGCTGATCCATGGTCGGATTTTTGGGCATTTTGTTATTCAAATGCCATTCTGCGTTGAGTTTGGAAATTTCGGACATGGCCTACCTTGAATATATGATGATCCCCAGGCCAAGGATATAAAAGGCCAACATCATGATCAGAATCCGGTGGACGCCTGCCGGCGCCCCCTTAAATTCTTTCCAGATATAAATTCCCCACAAGGCTGCCACGATGGTCGCACCCTGTCCAAGACCATAGGATATGGCAGGCCCGGCTTTGTCCGAAGCCAGGATACTGCAGGACATGCCGGCGCACCAGATCATACCCCCCAGGATACCCACCAGGTGAGTCCGGGAACTGCCCGAAAAATAATCGGAAAAGGAAACCGGCGCACCCAGGAAAGGACGCAGCATGAGCAGGGTATTAAATACAAAATTGCTGGCCAGGATGCCGGCGGAAAAAATGACTACTGCAGTATAAGGGCTGAGTTTTCCATCCAAAGGAATAGTAAAATCCGGGAACATCGATCCGGCTACGAATTTATAAAAAAAGCCCATCAGGAGCCCTGCGACCACCGAGAGCGCCAGGCCTTTGGTGGATACTTTGCCGGTATTCAAGGCGAGTTTCCGGTAAGCGTTTGCATTGAGAAGAATGGCAGCGGCTACCAGGGCCACCCCGCTGAAAAGCAATAAAGGATTGCCCACCGGAGCGGCCAGGAAATTGACGATCACCCCAACCACGAGGGCCAGGCCAATGCCGACCGGGAAAGCCACCGACATGCCGGCAATGGCGATCGCGGCGACCAGGAGGATATTGGCCGCATTGAATAAAATCCCACCAATAAAAGCCGAAAAGAGTGAAGAGCCGGAAGCCTGATTCAGATCCGTCAGAAAACTTCGCCCGGAATCTCCAATACTTCCCAAAGTAAAGGCAAAGAGCAGGGAAAACAACAGAATGCCGATGACATAATCCCAGTAAAACAATTCAAAACGCCAGGTGGAGGCCGCCAGCTTCTGGGTATTTGCCCAGGAACCCCAGCAGATCATGGTGATGATGCAGAAGAAGACGGCGAGGGAGTAGGATTGGATGATGAACAT
>CAYOPD010000229.1:1242-3229 GCA_964405735.1 uncultured Saprospiraceae bacterium
TCATGGTGATGATGCAGAAGAAGACGGCGAGGGAGTAGGATTGGATGATGAACATGTTGTAGTGGTCAGTGGTCGGTTGGTAAGTTAGCAAGTTAGTAAGTTAGTAAGTTAGCTAGTTAGCTAGTTAGTTAGTAAGTTTCGGAACGAAACTACATCTCATATAGATAGGGTGCTGAAGCCTGTGCTCCCAGCCGGGAAACGGAAAGGCTTGCAGCTTTAACGGCAAAAATTACGGCGTCTTTCCAGGATTGGCCCTGGCTGAGGGCTACGGCAAGGGCTCCATTGAAGATATCCCCGGCCGCGGTGGTATCCACTGCCTTTATGACCGGGGCAGGAATATGAAAGGCCTGTTCGCCATCTTTAAAGTAAGCTCCTCCGGCCCCCAGGGTGATGATCACCTGTTTTGTCCCCCAGGCCAGAAACCGGTCGGCTGCTCTTTCCGCGGAAGCGGGATCATCGATGGTGATCCCAGTGAGCATTTCCGCCTCTTTTTCGTTGGGGGTGATCAGGTAAAGTTTTGGGTATATGTTTTTATCAAGGGGAGCAGCAGGAGCGGGATTCAGTATGGCTTTGATACCCAGGTCCCGGCACATTTGAATACCATGGCTGACGGTCTCAATAGGTATCTCGAGTTGAAATAAAACATATTCATTATTGATGAAAGCCCTTTTTGCTGCATCCAGGTGTTCGGGCATCAGCCGGTTATTGGCTCCGGGGGCCACCACGATTTCATTCTGGCCATCCGCATTGATAGTGATCAATGCAACCCCAGAGGCTGCTTCCCCATCCACTGAACAATAGCCGGTATCGATCCCTTCGTTCCGGAATCCTTCCAGGGCCTGTCTGCCAAACAAATCATCCCCGGTCCGGCATATAAATGTCGTAGGCGCTCCCAGGCGGGCCGCAGCTACTGCCTGGTTGGCTCCCTTGCCTCCCGGAAAAATAAAAAAATCGCCCCCGATGATGGTCTCCCCGGGCATGGGAAAACGGCTGGTCCTGACCACCATGTCGGTATTTGAGCTCCCTATAACTAGCATTGTTGAATTGTGGAATTGCTGAATTGATGAATTGTTGTGGAATTGTGAATTGTCAAATTGCAAAATTGTTGTTCCGGTGTTTCAGCATGGAGAAAAGTTCTACTTTTTCTCCCTTTCCCCTTAGCCTTTCCCCTTTAACCTTACACTTCCTCCGGAAACACCCACGGTTTTCTGTACTCCGGTTTGATCAATTTATTTGCCGCCAGGTTTTGGCCAAAGGAATGGGTGGTTTCATTCCATTCAAGCTGGGATTGGGTGCGGAGGGCAATATTTCCGAAATGGCAATGCATGGCCACAAGCCTTCCATTTTCAACAGTACAGTTAGGCTCTTTTCTTTCGCGAATGCATTCCAGCCAGTTGCGTACATGTTCTTCGTGGGATTCTTTGCCGCTGCGTTTGGGAAAGGCCGGGGTTTTGAATTTACCCCCATCGGATTCCGGGAATATTTCCCATCCTGCTCGGTCGATGATCAGGGTTGCATCATTACCAAGGAAAGCGAGCCCGTAGGGACGGTTGTAAGGACCGCTCTGGATGCCGGCAGTATGCTCCCAACTGATCGTATAATCCTCAAACTGGTAAAGGACAGATTGGGTATCGAAGGTTTCATGGGCATAGTCCGGGGAATAAAAATTGCCTCCGCTCGCCATGACCGATCGGGTAGGGTTGGTAATATTCTTAGCCCAAAGGGCGATATCTATAAGGTGGGCTCCCCAGTCCGTCATCAGTCCGCCGCCGTAATCCCAAAACATCCGCCAGCTGCCATGGAAGCGTGTTTTGTTGAAACTGCGTGAAGGAGCGGGCCCCAGCCAGGTATTAAAATCAACCCCGGCCGGTACTGGTTCATCCGGTGCTTTCGGCTGGCCTGTACCATAATTAAAATTAGCCCAGGAATGCACTTTTCGAAGGGTGCCAATTTGCCCCGAATGAATAAATTCCATGGCTTCCTGCCA
>CAYOPD010000230.1:0-3206 GCA_964405735.1 uncultured Saprospiraceae bacterium
GTTTCCGGCCGGGTAGGAACGATGCCAATGGTGACGATGGCTTCATGCATGGATGCGTATTCCAGGGCCTCAAATGCATTTTTCCTGAATGCATCCGCATCCAGGATCAGGTGGTCAGAAGGAACAAAAAGGCAGGTGGCGCCAGGATCCCTTTTCCTGATTTTCAAGGCGGCCAACAGGATGCAGGGGGCGGTATTGTTGCGGCTGGGTTCACAGATGATTTGTTCATCGGCGAGGCCAGACAATTGATGGTGGATCAGGCCCCGGTATTTTTCATTTGTAACGATATAAATGTTTTCACGCGGTATCCAGCCTTCAAACCGCCCAATCGTCATCTGGAGGAAGGTCTTTCCCGTCCCCAGGATATCCAGGAATTGTTTGGGTTTGGCTTCAGTGCTGAGTGGCCAGAAGCGGGTTCCTGCTCCGCCGGCCATGATGATTGCGTAGAACATTAAATAGGAGGTTAGAGGTTTGAGGAAAGAGGTTTGAGGAAAACCAGGGCTTAAAATCGATCATAGATTTCCTCGTAGACCATTTTGATGCCGTCTTCGAGTTTAATTTTTGCGGTCCAGCCCATTTGATTGATCCGGCTCACATCCATAAGTTTCCGGGGTGTGCCATCCGGCTTTGAGGTATCGTGAACGATTTTACCCTGGTATCCAGCGATCCGGGCAATCAGGGCTGCAAGGTCTTTGATTGGGAGGTCCAGTCCGGTTCCGATATTGACATGGCCCTCCTGGTCATAATGTTGCATCAGAAAAATACAGCCTTCCGCACAATCGTCCACGTGCATAAATTCCCGATAAGGGTTACCTGTTCCCCAAAGAATTACTTCAGGGGCATTGGTCTTAGCCGCTTCAATGAACTTGCGCAAGAGAGCGGGCAATACATGGCTGGTTTTCAGGTCATAGTTGTCGTTGGGGCCATAGAGGTTGGTGGGCATGGCTGAAATGAAGCGACAACCATACTGGGCCCGGTAGGCATCACACATTTTAATGCCGGCAATTTTGGCAATGGCATAGGGTTCGTTGGTCGGTTCGAGCAGGCCGGTGAGCAAATACTCCTCTTTGAGGGGTTGTGGAGCTAATTTAGGATAGATGCAGGATGAACCCAGGAATAAAAGTTTTAGGACTCCATGCTGCCATGCTCCATGGATCACATGATTTTGCATCATCAGGTTTTCATATAAAAACTGCGCCCGGTATGTATTATTGGCTACTATCCCCCCTACCCTGGCCGCCGCCATGAATACATATTCGGGTTTCTCCTGCTTGTAAAAGTCATTCACGGCTGGCTGGTTGAGCAGGTCCAACTCGGAAGAAGTCGCATAAACCAGGTTATTATACCCCAGGTTTTGAAGCCTTCGAACTATGGCACTGCCCACCATGCCCCGGTGGCCGGCTATGTATATTTTAGATTCAGGATTCAATGGTCATGTTGATGGTTTCTTGCAAAGGCGCGAAGGGTCAAAGATAGGTGGTTCTTTTTTCTCGCAAAGACGCTAAGTCGCAAAGAATTATTTCACGCAAAGGCGCCAAGACGCTAAGTTATTGAACATGGTTTATAGATTGTTCACAACTCTTGTGATTCCATCTTTAATCAAAGCTTCATTAAAGTTGACCAGTAATCCCAACTTCAGGCCAGTCAGTTTCAAATAGGTAAGCATTTGTTTTTGATGTACAGGTAAAACGGATTCAATGGATTTAATCTCAATGATCAATTTATCCTCACCGATTAAATCTGCCCTGAAGCCAATATCCATTTTTTTATCCTTCCATTGTACCGAGATTCCTTTTTGTCTATCTACTTTTAATCCCATTTGGATCAATTCATAATACAATACTTCTTCATAAACGGATTCGAAAAGCCCTGCTCCAAGTTGAGTATGAATCTGATAGCAGAGGTCCACGACAAGGGTGGCTAATTCATTTTCGGTCATTTTTCTTGGGAAGAATTTTGTGTTTCGATAAGGCGTGAAGAATTGAAATATTATTTCTTGGCACCTTTGCGAGAAACTTTTCTACTCATACCTTTCTTGGCGCCTTTGCGCCTTTGCGAGAAAGAAAAGTACTCCGCGAGAAACTTCACTCAAATTCATTCCTGATCTTTAACCCGGAATCCTTCAGCAACTGGTCACGCCTGAACAGGGCGACATCCGCCTGGACCATCTCTTTACAAAGTTGTTGAACCGTGTAGCGTGGTTCCCAATCAAGCAGGGTCCTTGCTTTGGTGGAGTCCCCGATCAACAGGTCCACTTCGGTGGGACGAAAATATCCCGGATCCACCCTAACCACGATTTTACCGGCTGGCAACTGATATTCTGCCAGATTGCATTTTTTAACGACTCCGGTTTCTTCCTTGCCTTCGCCCTGAAACTCAAGTTCTATACCCAGTTCCAGAAAAGCCATGCGGACAAAATCCCTGACCCGGGTAGTCACCCCGGTGGCGATCACCCAATCTTCGGCCTGATGGTATTGAAGGATTTTCCACATCAGCTCCACATAATCTTTCGCATGGCCCCAATCCCTTTGCGCGTCCAGATTACCCAGGTAGAGAGCATCCTGAAGACCTAGGGCAATTTTGGCAGCCCCCCGTGTGATTTTCCGGGTTACAAAGGTTTCACCCCGCAGGGGGCTTTCATGGTTAAACAAAATCCCGTTGCATGCAAAGATATTATAAGCCTCGCGGTAGTTGACGGTGATCCAGTAGGCATACAATTTGGCCACCCCATAAGGCGAGCGGGGGTAAAAAGGCGTTTTTTCCGTCTGGGGCACTTCCTGCACCAGGCCATAGAGTTCAGAAGTAGAAGCCTGGTAGATGCGAGTTTTCTTTTCCAACCCCAGGATACGGATGGCTTCAAGTACCCTCAGGGTGCCAATCCCGTCCACATCGGCCGAATATTCCGGTTCCTCAAAACTGACCTGCACGTGGCTCATGGCGCCAAGGTTGTAGATTTCATCCGGCTGGACTTCCTGTACGATGCGGATGATATTGGTGCTGTCGGAAAGATCACCGTGATGCAGTACAAATCGTTGGTTATCCACATGGGGATCCTCGTAGATGTCATCGATCCGGGCGGTATTAAACAGCGAAGCCCTCCTTTTGATGCCATGGACTTCATAGCCTTTTCTTAATAATAAATGAGACAGGTAGGCGCCGTCCTGGCCGGTGACTCCTGTGATTAATGCTTTTTTCATGAAATCATT
>CAYOPD010000231.1:0-3155 GCA_964405735.1 uncultured Saprospiraceae bacterium
TGAGATTTTCCTAAAGGCCTCATCGTCCAGGTTATATTCCTTTTGCATAACAATATCGAAGCGAACCTGGCTGCCCTTATTTGATTTTGTGATTTCCAGGATCCGGTTTTTAGCAGATGATGCCTTTGAACCCAGATCATGCTCCAGGTGCGGATCTCCTTTGAAATAGATCTGGGTGATCAGGTCCTGATGGTCCGCGCTGGATATCCGGAAATGAATATGCGCAGGGCGCCACTGGTCCGGGCCTGCTTTGTAAGGCACGGGTATGATGGTGCTGAAATCATATTTCCCATCAGCGCCGGTTTTGACCGATCCCCGGAAAAGATAGTCATCGCTGGTATTGTCATAAACTTCTGTTTCATCGCATTGCCATATCTCGACGAGGGCACCGGACAGGGGTGCAGTGCCACCGGCCTTGTACACCGTACCACTCAGGTGAAGGGGACTGCCCTTGGAACCAGGAGGCACGATATTATGACGCATGGGAGAACCGGGCCTGTAAAAAGGTCCCAGAATATCTGTCGTGGTGGGGCTATCCCCGGTAAACTTGGTTCCGTCCCATTTGATGGATCCAAAAGCCATCAGGCTGAAGGCGGTGAGAGAGCTTTGTTTGAGGAAGGTTTTGCGTTTCATAAAAGGATAATGAGTTTGAGTATTTGTATTGAATATAGATCTAATTCTGCAGCAGGTTGCCACAGGGATGGAAATTTATTTTGCAATGACCAACCGGTTGAATGTGGTTCGATTCCCTTTCTGGTCTTCCAACCCGAACAGATAAGTACCTGTCTTGAACAGAGCCAGGTCCAGATTGATCGATTTCGACCCTGTCAGACGGTATGAACGGGCCAGGCATTCTTTACCGATGAGGTCATATATCAGAAGCCGGTATTCTCCTTCGGGAAGTTCAGAACAGTCAAAGTTTACCCTGGATTTTGATGGATTGGGAAAAGCCCTGATCTCAGGAAGGTCGTTTTTCTTTTGACTCAGTAATGGTGTGGTAGAAAGGTTATTTTTAAAAAGAACCGATTGGAGTGCGCTTTGTTCGTTGTTGAGTTCCAGGACGGCAATTTCTTCCTTTTCCTTATTGTTTAAATATTTATACCGGACAATCGTATCCGTGCCCATAAAACCAGATAAGGGGCCTGATCCTGCCGCGGTCAAGTTGATCCAACCGAGAAAAGTATGAGCATCGATCGAGGAAGTCCTATAGGAAGTTGACTTTTCACGCAATACCTGGTATTGGGATTGCGGCAAGGGTCCCGGGATGATCATGGTCCCCCAGGCATCGTACACGGATAAAACTTGGTGATTAATGCGGATGCGGAATGAGTCTATCTGGTTTATGCCTGGAACGCTTTGTACCAGGCTGGCCGGCAAATCCCTGGTAGCAAATGCGGAGAGAACATTACTGCTTTGTTGTTTTATATCAAAAAAGTTCACAGGGGAGGTTCTGAGACTCAAGGGGGGCATGTAGCTATAAATTGTATTTGCCCCGAATGAAGCCAGGTCCCCGCCTACCTGTCCCATCAATTCAAATTTGTTTGTAGTAACATTATAATAGGATTCCCCGGAAGCATCTGAAGTAACCAGGTCCGCTCCTGGAAAACTGGAAGCATTCTTTCCCGCAGATGCAGGGTTGTATCCGGTTTCAAAGATGGTTTCGGCTTTTAATTTGCTCAGGTCCCAGTTTTGATTCCCACCTGGCGGGGTGACCAATTCAATTAAACCGGGATTGGATACCCGGGCATAATACAATCGATCTCCAGCTTTAGGAAAGGTAAGGTCCGTAACGGTGATCTGGTCAGGGCGAATAATACTGTACGCTAAAAGCAATTTTCCAACTACCGGGTTTTTGGGGAATGAATATTGCATAGTCAATAGAATGATAAAAATGGCCGCCAGGGATAAAATCCCATGGGTGGTACTTAAAGTTGAAACCTGATTTACTGATGGATGAACCGGATGAATTGGCATAAAGTTGATGAGGAAAGGCCCGCATTAAAATTAATCAAAATATTGGGTTTAAATACTTGCGCCAACCCTGGCCGATTTAATATCATTTAACATCACTGGTCTGACTGCAAATCGCACCAAGAATCGTAAAGAGGCGCCGCAAAGAAACACATTCATTCAATTCCTCTCAGAAATCTCCGCGTTCTCACGGCCACTGCGGTGAATACGTGATGTTTTTTAACCGCAATGCGGCAAAGAACTGCAAAGGGCAATCGCAAAAGAAAACTAAACAGATTCGTATGAATCATGCCACTTTCTCCAGACGGCCTTCACATCATTTTATGAACAGACCTGGTCCAGAAAAACTACATGGATTTTTTTAATTTCACCACACTTTAATCAAAAAAACAAAGATGAAAAAACAAATATTAGCAATCCTCCTATTCACATGGATCCTGCCCGCATATCTGCCGGGCCAGATGAATTCCCCCCTCCCTCTTCAGACCGGCCAGGACGTAGCAGTAGTAACGACGAAATCTGGAAAAGTGAGAGGATATATTCACCAGGGCATCTACACTTACAAAGGCATCCTCTACGCCCAGGCCAAGCGGTTCCAGGCGCCCCAAAAACCGGCCTCCTGGGAAGGAGTCAGAAGTTCATTGACTTATGGCCCGGTGAGTCCCCTGATGAATCCAACCACCCAGGTCAACGACGAGGTGGAATTTGTTTTTCACCACGACTGGGGTTATCCCAATGAAGATTGCCTCCGGCTCAATGTCTGGACCAAAGGGATCAACGACGGCAAGAAAAGGCCGGTGATGTTCTGGATACACGGTGGCGGGTATACTGCAGGTTCTTCACAGGAATTGCCTTCTTATGACGGAGAAGCGATCAGTCAGAAAGGAGATGTAGTCCTTGTATCCATCAATCACCGTTTGAATATCCTGGGTTTTCTGGATCTTTCCGATTTTGGAGACCAATACACCGGCTCAGCCAACGCGAGTTTTTATGATCTCATCGCCGCTCTTCAGTGGGTAAAGGACAATATCTCCAATTTTGGTGGTGATCCGGACAATGTGACCATCTTCGGCCAGTCCGGTGGGGGCGGTAAGGTCTCCACCCTGATGAGCTCACCCCTTGCCAAAGGATTGTTTCATAAAGCCATTGTGCAGAGCGGGGTATGGTCGGATTTCCAGGACCAG
>CAYOPD010000232.1:0-3138 GCA_964405735.1 uncultured Saprospiraceae bacterium
ATTTGAAAAATCAAATATACTATCTTCGCCCGATGCGAATCCTCGTATTGTTAGCGCTTGTCCTTACCGGCCTGTTTGTGGGCATGGCCGTTATGGTAGGGGTGTTGTTGATTTCCGGGACAAGTTTGCAGGATGTACTGGATGGAGGTTATATCAACCGCGAAAATGTCAACATAGCCCGGTTGGTCCTGTTGATCAACCACCTCAGTATGTTTTTGCTACCGGCCCTGGCCTGGGCCTGGATTTATTATCGTAAAAAATGGCTTTCCGGCCTGAGCCTGGGGCGGAGCCTGAGCGCGGTGCAGATCCTGGCAGGGATCGTGTTCCTTTTAATGGCCTACCCCATCGTATCGAAATCTTTTGAAATCAACCAGTCCTGGGACCTGCCTCAGTGGATGGGAGAGATGGAAGGCCAGACGGCCGAGATGCTGAAAATACTTTTGCGGATGGACCATGCCGGCGAACTTATGTTCAACCTTCTGATCATTGCCATCATTCCCGGGATCGGCGAGGAGTTGATCTTCCGTGGCATCATCCAACAGGAGATCCATCACGCCCTTAAAAAGCCCTGGTTGTCCGTGGTTTTTGCTTCTCTGATTTTCAGCGCCATTCATTTTCAGTTCGAGGGTTTTCTTCCCCGCTTTTTATTGGGCATGATCCTCGGACTTCTCCTCTTATGGACCAACAATCTTTGGCTCCCCATTATCGTTCATGCCTTCAACAATGGGATGCAGGTGGTCCTCGCCTATTTTATTCCTGAGATGTCAGACCAGGAACTGGAAGAATCGGTACCTGTGACCTGGCTGGCCCTGGTAGCTTCGGTGGTGGTCACCGCGTTGCTTGGATATTGGTTTCATCAACGCCGGCCTTCGCCTGTAATCCCGGATGAGCCTGGGACACCCCTGCCCGAAGAATCGAATGAAAACGTCCCGGAAGAATTGAATCAAAACGATTTGGTATGAAAGACCTGCCTTTGCGTTTCATCACGGCCATCATTCTGGGCATCGCCGTCATCGGGAGCATTTATTATTCCTTCCTCAGTTTCAGCCTCCTCTTGCTGTTGATCGCCGTACTGTCGGGTTATGAATATATCCGCCTGGCGGCTTTTGGAGCTGAAATATCGAACCCGGAAGAGATTAAACGAATGGGTGCGGCCATTACGGGACTGCCCCTGGCAGTTTCCATGCTGGCAGGCCCATTGGAATTCCAGGGGTCCCCTTATGTTTTTTTGATGATCGTCCTGTTGGCCATGAGTTTCCTTTTCATCTATTTTTTATTTAAAAATGAAGCCGGTGACTGGCGGCTCTATCAGGCGGTGAGCATGGCCCTGGTCTATATCGGCCTGCCCCTGCTTTTGTTTCGATGGATTGCTGCCGGCGAGGGGCAATATGAGTGGCTCAAACCCATGACTCTCCTTTTACTGATCTGGTGCAACGATATCGGAGCCTATTTTACCGGGCGGACGCTTGGAAAAAGAAAATTATACGCCCTGGTGTCGCCCAACAAAACGCTGGAAGGTTTTTTTGGCGGGCTCATTCTGACCATCACCTGCGGCCTGGTCATGTCGATTTATGTACATCCCCTCAGCCCTGTCCAATGGGTATTCTATGCCTTTATCATCTCCTGCCTTTCCACCGTCGGGGACCTTTTTGAATCCCTTATAAAAAGGCGGTATGGAGTCAAGGATTCAGGCAGGCTGCTCCCTGGCCACGGAGGATTCCTGGACCGTTTTGACGCTTTTATCTTTGTTCTTCCGGCCTCCAGCCTGTTTTTATATTTGTTCTGGAATTCCTGACCGGGATTCCATAAAAACCCAACCATGAATATTCATAAAGAAGGTTTTATCCTCATTCCCGTCTGTGCCGTCATTTTTGTGCTGCTGGCCACCCTGGTGATCAATTTTGTGCATGTCCTTACGGTTCCCGTAATCATCCTGTTTTCATTGTTGTTTGCCTGGGTCCTTTGGTTTTTCAGGGACCCGGTACGCATCATTCCCCTGCCCGGGGACGATATGATCTATTCCCCCTGCGACGGCAAGGTGGTGGTCATTGAAAAAGTGAACGAACCTGTTTTTTTCAAAGACCAGCGCCTGCTGGTGTCCATCTTTATGTCTCCACTCAATGTACATGTCAACCGCGTGCCCGTAGCAGGCCAGGTTAAATACAACCAGTATTTTCCGGGAAAATATTTAGTGGCCTGGCATCCCAAATCCTCGACCGAAAACGAACGCAATTACAGCGTCATCGACCAGGGCCATTACCAGGTCGGCGTGATGCAGATCGCGGGAGCCATGGCCCGCAGGATCATCAATTATCTCAAGACGGGGGATGAAGTCAGGCAGGGCCAGGAACTGGGCTTTATCCGTTTCGGTTCCCGGGTGGACCTATACCTGCCCCTGACTGCAAAGGTTGAGGTCAAAATCGATGACCTGGTGGAGGGGAATCTCACCTGCATAGCCAGAATGGAGGTTTAATTGAGTATAAAAAAAACATACCGACACCTCTTCTTTGACCTGGATCATACCCTATGGGATTTTGACACGAATTCGAAGGCAACCCTGGAACGCGTATTTGAAGGCAACCGGCTGGGGGAGCTTACTTCCGTGCCTTTCCATGAGTTCCATGCCCGCTATTCCCTGCACAATTATTTTTACTGGGGCCAGTATTCCAAAGGCCTGATCGGCCAGGAAGAATTGCGCTGGCGAAGAATGCACAGTACCCTCCTGGAGTTTGAACTGGATGACGACCGGCTGGCCAGGCATCTCAGCCATACCTACCTGGAGTGCCTGCCGGAAAGCACCCTCCTTTTCCCACATACACGTGAGATCCTGCAATATTTGAAAGATCAAGGATACCATCTTCATATCCTTTCCAATGGATTTGAAGAAGTCCAGCACAAAAAACTGAAGTTTTCCGGGATCGATGCCTATTTCGATAAAGTGATCACTTCCGAAGCGAGCACCTTTGTAAAACCGGATAAAGAGATCTTTTTATTTGCTTTAAAACAATCCGGAGCAGGTAAATCCGAAAGCATTATGATCGGGGATAATCCGGAGGTAGATATCCTGGGGGCCACCAATGCGGAATTACACAGTGTGCATGTGGACCATTTGGGAAAACCGAGTCCGGTTCCGGCGAC
>CAYOPD010000233.1:0-3076 GCA_964405735.1 uncultured Saprospiraceae bacterium
CATAAGTCCTAAGAACTGATCTGAATGGAAGTATGAGTACCAAAGGCAAAACCCGGTAAGGGAGAGAAAATAAACAAGGACGGGCACCTGATATTTCCAATAATTGTTTAGGGGCTGATGGTTATTTAAATAGGGCATGGGATTGGTCATTTTTTTAGCCCAGATCTCGATCATATAATACAGCATATGTCCCAGGGCAGTTCGATAGTGTCTATAAGCCAATTTTCTGAACCAGGACAGCCTGTTGTATTCCTCCCGGCTAAACGGGGTGTAGACGTAGTCCACTGGCTTGAAATTGGTGTTGCTGTGGTGGATCTGGTTGTGTCCGATGCGCCACAAACCAAAGTTGTGAAGCGTCGGACAGAATGCCAGAATCCCGATCAATTCATTTAATTTCTTGAGGGAGTGAAACTCTGATGACAGGCATCGTGCCCAACTATGAATAATAAAGCATAACACAATCCCAGAAATATAGAGCAAATTAACTTTATCCAGTTTTGTTCATTTAATATTATGCAAGTACTTAACCCTAGTGCTAAACAGGAATCCAAAACAAAGATTGAAACAGGCAGGAAATATTGTTTGCCTGAGAATGGTCTAAGTAATTCGCGGATTTCAGAACCGGAGGAATTCAATTTCGGAATGGTTATAGGATTGATTAGAAAATATTTACCTGATTACAAGAAGCAATCGCCATAACTATGGGCCTTTGTTTGGCCCCGCAGATAGCCTCAATGGTTTAAACAAGGTGTTTGGCGCGCCATCTTACGCTTTTGCAAATATTGCTCTCAAGGATTCCGGCAAAAAGCTCCCTCCCCGAATAGGTGGTTTTCGGCACTGGGCTTTTTAGCATGTACAAAAAATCAATGAGTTCCGCATCTCCCGCATAGCCCCTGGGCTTGTAAAATGAACGGTAAGTGATTGGTTCTTCATGGAACAGGCGAAGCGCTTCGTGTTTTCTGCAGAAAGAAATAAAATCCGCCAGGTTGTTTTGGCCGGCAAATTTGGAGTACCAATGATTTAAGTCCTTTTGGAAATGAATAAAACCATCCTGGCTGGACCGAAGAATTGAATGGGTGGCCCTGTCTAAAAAATCTGAGAAGGATTGCGCTTCTGAGATATCGGCTTGAAAATTTGGGGCTGCTCCGGTCATAGGGCAAATTTTTAATGAATTATGTTTAATGCACTATCCTTGAAAGGTAACCCCTGGTTAAGGTTTAGAATCTTTTAAGCCCCACAGCCATCCAGGCCTGGTCTGCATAAACCTGCACTTCAGGGCTGTCTAACCGGAATCCTCCAGAATGCAACAAGGAGGTCTGTTCCCCCCTTTCAAAAAAGTGAAATCTACCCCCTTTCTCTTCCCGGAGGATGTCACGGTTGTACAAAAACATTCGGATGGTCGGTATGATCAGCGCCATCAGTTCAGCAAGGGTTTTGCTCCAACCCTTGCGCACAATGCTTTCAAGGATATGCGCCCGGTAAATGCCCGAGGACTAAATCCGGTGTTTGGATTGCAAAGGACCAGTCGACCTCCGGGCCTGAGGACCCTGTGGCACTCCTTCAGTAATCCGGTCCAGGCCGATTCAGGAAGGGTATAAAGCACATTGTTGCAGACGATGGCATCCATGGAGGCATCTTTTAATGGCAACGAATCCGTCAGGGAGCTTTGTACTTGTTTTATCCCGGGAAATTTGAGTCGGGCTTTTGCCAAGGCTTCGGCAGATTGATCAAGCATATAAACATTGATGTTTTCCAATAGAAAATGGGCCAGGTTACCGGTGCCGCATCCCGCATCCAGGATAGTCTGACCGGGCCGGATGCCGGCGGCATCCAACAGGGACTGAAGAAGCTCGCGGTATGGAATCACCCGGAGGAGGATATCGTAGGTCCTGAAATAGTTTTCCCAGAAATGAGAATTTAGGGTTGAGGATTTTGTTTTTCTAAAGGCTTCCTGTTCTTTTGGGATGGCGCTAAGAGTCAAGGCTTCCACAATCATATTGTGTTTAATATTTTTCAAATACCAGTTCTTCAACCGGGAAACTAAGCCCGGAAATTAGGTATAGACAAATGAACAAGGCTATTCCAAACAGGATATAAACCAGGAAAACGGGGATGGATTGATTTTTCATACTGATTATGCAATAAGGCCTAAAAAGTAACCCGTACCGGGACTCTTGACTTAAATCGTCAGAGGCTTATTTCTTTAGCGAAAGAAGTTTATCATAAAAGTCTCGATCAAAGGAGGGCCGGATCCCCATCGTTTTCCGGAAGGTTTTGCCAGGATGATATCAAGGACCCCGGCCAGAAAATGTTTTCGTTTGGCGTAAAAAATAAACGTGTCCCGGCCGCCGATCAGGTCATGATGGAGAAGGAGGGAATTCACCGGGTAGCCATACATTTTGGCCAGACCGATGGAATTCGTGCCAAACACCAGGCTATTGGCCGACCTTTCCAGGCCAACCTTTATGGCCATCCTGAACCAGCACCAGGCATTGATCCAGGGGTTTTTTCGGTAAGCTCGTTCGATCCAGAAACAACAGATCTCCAGGAGCCGCCCTTGCTGTTCCAGGAACTGGTATAGCTGGTCCATGGAAGCCGGTGAGGCGAAGACTTCAATGGTTCGAAGGGACTGGCCCCGGCCCAGGATAAATCCTCCTATCATTTCTTTCCCGCGGAAAAAACCATAGACGGCCTGCCGGCTCATAAATTCGGGAGGAATGGAAAGACCGGATAAGTCCTGGTACCTGGACTGGAAATTGGAAAGGTTTTTGGATGAAAGGCGGATTAAATGGATCATTTTTGATTTTTTGTGAGTTCGACTAAAAAAGTAATGCCAGTGGATTTTCGGCCTTTACTCAAGATCTTATTTATGTAAGATCCAAGGGGAGGTAACCTCATAAACTTATTTTTTTAATCAAGTGCTTAACGCTGGATTACGTTCTCCATTTTGAAGTTTTGATTATTTTGGAGATATGTTATGGAAGGTTCATCATGCCCATGTTTTGTTTGCAACGGCCCTCATTCTGGTGTTCATTGGCTGCCTTAGCCGTCCCGGGACCTTAGGAGAAGATTTTAA
>CAYOPD010000234.1:0-3040 GCA_964405735.1 uncultured Saprospiraceae bacterium
AATTGAACCCTTGACCCCTTCCTTACCATGGAAGTGCTCTACCCCTGAGCTACATCGGCTGAAAACGTGTCACCCCATGCATCTGCAATGCCTATGCGGGGACTTCACGGTGGAGCGGGCGATGAGACTCGAACCCACGACCCTCAGCTTGGAAGGCTGATGCTCTACCAACTGAGCTACGCCCGCACTTCTCTTTTATCCGGAAGAACCTTCGGCTCATCCTTCGACCTGGTGGGGGTGATAGGAATCGAACCTATTCAGTCAGAGACACCAGATTTACAGTCTGGCCCGGCTCTCCAGCTCCGGCGCACCCCCTCTGTTTCTTATTGTGGTCAGCTTCCTCCCGCTGGATTAGAGAGCCAGTAGAGGGACTCGAACCCCCGACCAGCTGATTACAAATCAGCTGCTCTACCAACTGAGCTACACTGGCGTAGGAAGAGGGCTTCCGATGCTGGCCATCCTGCAACAAGACCAGGTATCTTCGTATCTCCTGAAATGGCCGGATGATCAATTCCTTACTCCCAAAAGGAAAAAGCGAAAGTCACATTCACCTATCAAAATCCTAATATGTTTCCTTGCCTTTCGGGTTGCTGAGATCGCTTCTATACAACTGAAAATCAATGAATTACATATACTTTTCCAGGGCTTTCCCCGAAAGCGAATGCAAAGATACAATTAATCTGGATTTTTAGGCCGATATACTTGCAATAATTTTCTAAGATGGGAGCGATTTGGAGTTGTGTGTCTTTTCCTGGATCCGCTCTTTATGCCGGCTCAATTGCCGTTTCATGTTATCAATAGCCGCATCCGCAGAAGCCTCAAAGGTTTTGCTCACTTCTGTGGCAATCAGGGTATCTCCCGGCACCTGCAACTTGAGTTCCACGATCTTGTCCCGGACCTGCCCTGAATTCTCCAGTTTCAAAAAAATCTGGGCATCAATGATCCGGTCAAAAAACTGCTCCAGTTTGGCCGTTTTCTTTTCAATATACATTATCAGTTTCTGGTCGGCATCGAAATGCACTGAGGTCATCACAATCTTCATGCTTATCCTTTTTATAAAATGTAAAACGATACGGTTTTATTCCTCATACGTTGCTTCACCGGTCTTTTATTTAGCCCCCGGATGGGCCTGGCGATAGACTTCCTTCAGCCTTGTAATCGAATTGTGGGTATATACTTGGGTGGCCGCAAGACTGGAGTGGCCGAGGATCTCCTTGACCGCATTCAACTCGGCACCATGGTCCATCAGGTGCGTGGCCATCGAATGCCGCAAAACGTGCGGACTCTTTTTTTCTGCCGTCGTGACGGCTGAAAGCAATCCAACCACTTTATTGTAAACGAATTTCGGGTAGCAAGGTTTACCTGCATCGGTCAGCAATACTTCATCGGCTGCATCACCCCATTTTTCACCAGCCAATTGGCGCAATTGGCGAAACAGGGAAAGAATATCGTCACTCAATGGCACCTGCCGGAATTTTCTTCCTTTTCCAACAATCCGCATCATCTTCCTCCCGGTGTCGATGTCCGCCCATTTCAATTGGACCACCTCACTCCTTCTCAAGCCCCCGCCGTACAACAAGGCCACCATCACCCTGTCCCGCAGCATCCCATACGCCTCCACGGCTTCCTTATTTTCCATCGATGTCCACAACTGTTTGATCACCGACTCAGGAATGGATTTCGGCAAACGCTCAGCCACTTTTGGAAGATGGACTTTGGCCAGGGGGTTGTGGTCAATCCAAGTTTTTCGCCTCATCCATTTGTAAAAATGGGACAGGGAAGAAAGTTTCCTCCGGATGGTCACGGTCCCGTTTTTCTGTTGCAAAAGACTGACGACCCAACTGCGGATGTGAGGATGGGATACGCTTTTGAGATCAGAAATGCCGTACTGGAGATGCAGAAATCCGGAAAATTGGCCTATATCCCTGAGGTAGCCCTCAAGCGTGTGGTGTGAATATCTCCTTTCATACTGAAGGTAATCCCCAAAACCTGCCAACAATTCGTCCCGGATCAAATCGATGATTTGAAAAGTGTTCTGTTCTGTTACTACCAGAAATATACCAACTTTTAAGCCTCAGGTCAAGAGGCTGTATCACAATTATCAATATTTAGGTAAAGAAAGGAGGTCAGGAGCCTGTGGCTACCCCTTTTCATCAGGAACGCAGGAATGGACCCCGGCTCCTTAACCCCTCATAACCAAATCAATGAGGGGAAAATGCTAATTCTGGTTTTGCTAAAGGAAGCAATGAAACAAATTTCTTAAAATTTTCTTAAAATAACAAGCCCTAAAAAAACTTCAGGCCCCTGGTTCAGGCCTCAATTGATATTTGTACATGCCCACCACATTGCTCAGGCCATAATACAATGCATCACACACCAGGGCATGGCCAATGGAAACTTCCAGCAACTGCGGTATATGCAGGGCATAATAACGAAGATTGAGGAGATTCAGGTCATGGCCCGCATTGATGCCCATTCCCAATTCATTTGCCTTCCGGGCTGCTGTGCGGTGCGCTGAAATGGCAGCCACCGGATCAACCGGAAACCGGGCAGCATAGGGCCCGGTGTAAAATTCGATCCTGTCCGCGCCTGCCTCGTGTGCCCCGATGACCATTTCCGGAACCGGATCGACAAATACAGAAACCCGGATACCATGCTGCCTGAGCTCCTGGATAACTTCCGTTAAAAAGGCCTTCTCCCCGACCGTGTCCCACCCACTGTCCGACGTCAGGGCAGATGGATGGTCCGGCACCAGCGTGCATTGATGCGGACGGTAACGCAGGACGAGGTCCATAAATTCTTTAGTAGGATTCCCTTCGACATTCAGCTCAGTCGTTACCATTTCCTTCAGGGCGCCGACATCTTCGTACCGGATATGGCGTTGGTCCGGCCTTGGATGAACGGTGATCCCATCCGCACCGAAAGCTTCGCAATCACGGGCGACCCGGAGCAAATCAGGCATATTCCCTCCCCTGCTGTTGCGGATCAGGGCAATCTTGTTGATATTGACGCTGAGCTTTGTCGATGTGGGCATAGCCTG
>CAYOPD010000235.1:0-3034 GCA_964405735.1 uncultured Saprospiraceae bacterium
TTGTACGACAAGGTGATCAGATATGTGAGATTGGATTCATCGGCGTCCGCTTGATATGATTGGCTGCTGTAAATGCCGTTTTTTAAAGCAAGCAGGGCCGGATCGTTTGTTTGCAGGCCTCCACTTGCAGTGCGGTTATAGTTTACCTCCTTTTTATCGAAGTTGAAGCGAAGTCCCGGCTGGAAGTGCAGGCCTTTTATGATCTCCCAATCGACATTGGCAAAGGCTGCTGCGCTTTTTGATTTGATCGAAGCCTTGGTGAAAATACCGTATCCTTCAAACAGCCCAGGTGTTTTCCAGAGTGGGCTGGTGGAACTTTGCGAGAACCTCCACTGGTCCCGGCCGGATTGTTCCGTTCCATCAATTTTTACCTCCTGGTCGATAAAAAACAAACCCAGAACCCCGCTTAACCGGTTGTTGATTTCGCCCGCATACCGCAATTCCTGGGACCAGTTACGGTGCTCAGCAGGGTTTTGGGATTTTTCCAGGGCCTGCAATCCAGTAAAGTCCCGGTCATTGGACGGGTCCCAATTCCAGTAGCGCCAGGCCGTAGTGGAGGTCAGGGTCCCCGGGCCTATTTTGGTATCCAGGTTTAAAGATGCCCCGCCCAGCTCATTTCCCGAATTCCAGGGGGTATCGTGATCGATTTTCCGGTCGAAGGCGTTCAGACTGGGCAAGCGGTAATTCAGATCAGCGATGATTGCGTTGAATTGCCGGTAGGATGCCCTTTTGGTCGGCGCCACACCCGCTACCACTTGTGCATACCCATCCGGGCGCTGGCGGGAAGCATCGACCGCAAAAGTCAGGGAAGTGTTTTCCGAGGGTTTGAACAACAATTGCCCACGAACACCCAGGTTGTTGATGTCATTGACAAATTTATTGGTTCGTATGTTTTCAATGACCCCGTCCCTTTGCGTACCGGAGAAAGATAACCGGCCGGCCAATTTATTGCCCAGCGGACCGGTTATGGAAGTTTTGGCCTGAATGTATCCATAGTTTCCATAACTGAGTTCAAAATCGGCGCCAGGGGTAAAACTTGCTTTACGGGAGGTTATATTGAAGGCGCCGGCCGTAGTGTTTTTTCCAAATAAGGTTCCTTGCGGCCCGCGCAAAACTTCGATCTGCTCGATATCAATAAAGTCAAAGGTCGCAGCCGCAGGCCTGGCATAATACACGCCGTCCACATAAAATCCAACGCCGGGATCAAGGCCGTCGTTGGTGAGCCCGAAGGGTGAACCCACTCCGCGGATATTGATTCCGGTATTTCTTGGGTTGGAAGTATATAGCTGTACCGATGGAATATATTCTTTTACCCGGTTCACATTAAAAGCGCCGGCCTGTTCTACGAAAACACCGGAAACTACCGTGATCGGGATAGGCACCTCCTGGGCTGATTCCTGCCTGCGCCGGGCGGTGATCACGATTTCAGCGAGCAAAGCGTCTTCGGTCAGGATGATTTCCACCGGGCTTGCCGGGATATTCGAAATTTGAATTTCGCTTTTTTTAAAGCCAAGGAAACTGGTTTCCAAGTTAAAAGGGGGCTGCGGAAGGCCGTTAAGTATGAATTTACCATTGGCATCTGCAATGCCATAAATATTGGTTCCTTTGATCAGCACCGTCGCTCCCTCCAGGGTTTCACCCTTTTGGTTTTTGATTACTCCTCCCAGGGAACCCTGGGTATAAGCCGTGCTGCCGAGCATCAGAGAAAATATAAAAATTGGTATGATTTGTCTCATTTTAAATTGAATTATTATGGATTTGAAATTGGGGCGAACCGTGCATTCCCCCCTGTTTAATTATTGGAATCTGAGGCTTGCTGCATGCTCTGATTTAAACCGGACCAGGGATCCTGTCTGTACCGAGCTCCAGCAATATCCTGCCGGGCATCATGGGTACCGCGACAACAACGGCCGTTGGTAAAGGCCTTTCTCCAATAAATGGGGTCAAACTGCTTCATGAGTCCTGCAAATGTATACATAATTGATGAATTCTATCGAATTAGTAGAGTTTTATTTTACAAAAAAACGGCCATTTTGTGTTTTCCGGAATACCGGATCCGGAAACATACAAGAAACGGGCAGGAATTCAGGTAGCCCTTACGAACCCCTGCCCTCATTAAAATGAAAAGTGTATCCTGTGATTTAAACATGTTTGCCGTCTATCCTTGAATCGAAATTTTTAAGGTGATAACCGATTGTTGTCTTTTTTGAGGTCGCTGACGGAATCGAACCGTCGTGAAAGGTTTTGCAGACCCTGACCTAACCACTCGGACAAGCGACCTTTCCTTTTGATCTTAATTTGTAAAAAAATATAAATTAAAGGGTGAAGCAAACGATACAATCAGCAACAACAACAGCCATCAGTGTATGCTTTTCTCCATATCGCAAGAATAATAAGCTTCATTATTGGTGTAATTATAAGAAATTATATATAAATTCTATCAAATTAGTAGAGTTTTTTTTAAAATTTTACATCTCTTTTTTTGCCTGGTTCAGAAAGGATTGAATGGTTGTCTTGCTCATGATCAACCGGGCCCCTTCCCGGATCTTCATGAATTCGGGCTTCAGGAGGCAACCCTTCTCGCTTTTACAGTCGTCGCATTTCTTATAAAAATTAAGCGATACACAGGGTACCAGGGATATCGCCCCGTCAAAGAGCCGGTATACGTCAGCCACGCTGATTTCCGCCGGCTTCCTCTTTAAATAATAGCCTCCTCCATAACCCTGCTTGCTGCCTACAAAGCCCGCATGTTTCAATTCCAGCAGGATTTGTTCAAGGAATTTTTTAGGAATATTTTCGGCTTCGGATATCGTGGATGTCATGGTATAGCCCTGATTGTAACCCAATCCAAGCTGGATCAGGGCCTTGATGGCATACTTGCATTTCATGGACATCATAGTTACAAAAGTATTAAAAAATCCCTTTAAAAAGTCTTTGATAAGGCGCTATTGGGCCAACAGGGCGGCCCCGATCACCCCTGCGCTATCACCCAGCACGGGTCGCAGTAAGGGCGTCTCGCAACGGTCGTTGAACA
>CAYOPD010000236.1:0-1158 GCA_964405735.1 uncultured Saprospiraceae bacterium
TATTTCTTCCCCATCTCATTGCAATCGGCCGTGGACATATGAATGGATTTGGAGAAGTATTTTTCGTGAGCTTCCCGGAACCATGCATCCGCTCCGGGCTGGTCGAAAAAAAACAAGAGGTTCATAGGCCCCCGGTCCGATACCGACAGGTTATGGGCTGCCCCGCGGGGCACAAAAATCACAGTGCCCGGCGTGATGGGATATTTATTGTTTTCCACTTCGGCTGTTCCTTCTCCGCTTACCACATAAAAGAATTCATCTGCTTGTTGGTGGATATGCCAGGTAGATTTGAAACCCGGTTTCAGGCTATCCAGGACTACGACCGCACTGAGGCTGCCCGATTTCGGGCTGGCTTTGATGATCCGGTTGGGGCCCAGCAATTCACCCTGTCCGGGCGGCAGGACATATCCGGATGCCTGTGCATATAAAGACCATTCACATAAAATAAGGGCCAATGAAATTAAATACTTTATAATCATATCAATAAGATTTCAACCTGAGCAATAAGCAAGCAACCGCATTGAATCAGTTTTTATGATGGGCTTCTATGGCGTTCTGATCAAACCTGAAAAAACGGGCGGCATTGTTATAGAAAATATCCCTTTTCTGTTCCTGGGTCAGGAAGTCTGCAGAATCGATGCCTTCAATGGCCTGACCGATAACCTCCGGCCAGATCATAGCGTCGGATCCAAACATCAGCCTTTTCTCCAATCCATTGTCTATGAGCCCTCGCAGATATTGATGAAAGGTTTTTCTTGGGATAATCCAGGTAATGGTGGACAGGTCTGCGTAAACATTTGGATAAACATACATGAGGGAAGTCATTTCTTCGAGAAAAGGCCAGCCCGCATTTTCTATGTAAATCCTCAACTTGGGGTGTTTGCGAAGCACTTCACTTACCCGTAAAGGGCTGCCCTTGCTGATTGCAAATCCCGGATCTCCGCCCAGGCCGGCAACATGCGCATGGACGGGGACATCGAATTCTTCGGCCAGGCTAAAAATGGGATCGAGGGCAGGGTCATCGAGGGCATAATTCCAATATTGCGAGCTCACTTCGCCGATTATTTTCAGGTTTCCATTTTCTAATTCCTTGCGTAGTTTGCTGATTTCATTGTGAAAGGATGAAACATCGGAATTTCCGCTTTTTACAGGGAAAGG
>CAYOPD010000236.1:1258-3033 GCA_964405735.1 uncultured Saprospiraceae bacterium
GTCATTGGGCAGGCTCTGGTGGGTCCACCACCAGACCAGGTTTTCATCCGGATTGCTAATGGATTTCCACAATTCATAGGTTTCTTTTTTGTTTTCAAACAGTTTGTAATTGTTCCTGAAATAATCAAGGAACTCTTTTTCTTCTTTCGACCAGTTTTGAGCCTGAGCCTGGAAAAAACTGATAAAAAGAAGGATGCCAGCGATTAGGTTTTTCATATAATAGGGTATTGAGGTGAGTTTAATTGTTTTTCTGGAATTATAAAAGTTTGGTTTTCATCATAATACGTCAATCATTCCCGTATAAAAACCGGAAGGCACGTGAGTAGATAGCGGGTATGGCGGATGTATGATTTTCACCATCTAAAACCATATGCATCCATTTCATTTTTTTATATTTTCTTTCACCAAGCCGGTCCCTTAAGGAAATCCAGCTTTTCAATAAATCGGCAAAGTCCTCGCTTCCAATGGCTGAGAAAACTTTTGCTGGCAATTCCCGAGTGGTCTCGTAGAATTTTTCCTCCTCCTTCAACACATAATAATCATCTCAGCATAAGGTGGGTGCGCCGATCAGGTAATTTTGAAACAAATGAGGTTTACTGAACAATACATAAGCACTGAATAAGCCGCCATAAGAGTATCCCAGGATCCCCCTGTTGGCCGGGTCCGCCCGGTAATTATTTTCGACAAAAGGAATCAATTCCTTTTCAATAAAAGAAAGAAAAGGAGCTGCCCCTCCGGAAGTAGGCGTAAACGGTTTGAGCCATTCGGGGAGATCGGAAAAAGGCACAACCGTTGGAGTAAAATCCCTGGCACGATGTGAAAGGCCTTTCTGATCATCCGGGTCCCAGGAAATACCTACCAGAATCATCGGAGGAATTTCATTGAAAGCCCTCAATAACCTGTATGTTTCGATGACTATGCCGCCCCAGTAGAAAGCATCTGTAAAATAAACCACTGGATAGGCCTGGTTCGAGCTTTTATAGTCAGGCGGCAGGGCGATATGGATGTCGTATTCCATATCTTTCACATAATTTGATTTCAGTTTCCTGACTTCGGTATCGGCCAGGGTGACTTTAGGAAATGAAGGGGACTGGGAAATTCCTGCCTCGATAAAACCAGTCCAAACAAAAAACAGGAAATGGAGCAATTTTGTTCTGGGACTCACAAGGTATTGATTGTAAGGTTGATAAAATTTTGTATTTAGTAATTACTGGAATGACAAATAAATCCTTAAAATAGGGTCTGATTGCCCCTTCTCAACGGGAAAATTTGACCAAAAACCTGGAATATTATTGCATGCCCCGGTCTGGAGATGGTAAAAAGGCTTCTTATCGAATCTGAAAAGTTACCTGCTTCTTATTTTTTGACTGGCTTTCCATGATTATTGCCCTGAAACTCCGTGGATTTTGACAAGTGGGCTGGTAAGGTCGAGGATTTGTTGTCCAGGGGTAGGACATTTAGAAAAAATTCTAGTGCAATTTTTGTTCATCAGGGAACTTGGCTCCTGCTCTCAAAGTGCTTTATACTTTTCCTTAACGTTGCTGATCTCCTTCCAGTGCCATTGGAGCAAAAAAAAACCTCTCCGGGTTCTGCACGGAGAGGTTTAAATTTATTTTTTATTCACCCAAATTCTAATTAATCACTTTTACGATCCTGTAAACACTTATTCCTGGTGTATTTAAGCTGATTTTATTTAACATAGTCAATCCTCTGGTAGGAAATACAACTTTAGGGTCCCAGGTGGTCAACAAAGCCTCTTGCAAGGTTGAAAACAA
>CAYOPD010000237.1:0-2967 GCA_964405735.1 uncultured Saprospiraceae bacterium
GGGGTATTGATTTAAGAATTTAAGGACAAATTCAGGATTCTGATCGCACCGTTAGAACATATAATTCCATTGATCC
Source organism: uncultured Saprospiraceae bacterium (assembly GCA_964405735.1). Classification (GTDB taxonomy): domain Bacteria; phylum Bacteroidota; class Bacteroidia; order Chitinophagales; family Saprospiraceae; genus JADJLQ01. The sequence goes on from CAYOPD010000237.1 coordinate 77, forward strand.
GAAATTCCATTGATCCGAAAGGGAATAAATATCATTGACTGCAGCGTGGACCCGGGAATAAAAAACCAATGACTAACTTTATAAATCATGGTCAATCAAAAGGAAAAGATCCCTACAAACGAGTTTAATCAGTCCATATCCCAATTGCTAAAACAAATCGCCGAATGTTACCGGTACCTCGGCCCAGCCCAGCATTTCCGGGCCAACGCATACAGCGCCGCCGCCAAAGCCATTGGCCAGATGAAAGAATCCATCCTTGCCCATGACCACGATGTCAAAAAACTCAGTCAGCTCAAGATTATCGGGGAAAGCATTGCCGAAAATATCCTGGAATACGCGAATACCGGAAAAATCACAAGGTACGAAGAACTTAAAAAGATCGTGCCGGTAGACCTGCTTGAGCTCATGCAGTTAAGGGGAATGGGGCCATCTACCATAAGGCTGTTGCACGAAAAGCTCCATATAAACAACAAGGAAGAACTATTGCAGGCACTGGAAGGAAACAAATTGTCAATACTGGAAAATTTCGGTCCGAAAAAAATTGAAAACCTGAAGAAGGCTTTGAAAATTTTCAAGGGAGAACGCCGGATGCCGGTTGCAGAAGCCAGCCGGATCGGGAAGGACCTTCTGGAATATGTCCTGAAAATTCCACATGTGGAAAGGGCAGAACTGGCCGGCAGCCTGAGGAGGAAAAAAGAAACAATAGGGGATATTGATATGGTCATACAGGCCGGAAACCCATTTCGAAATGCCATGGTCAACAGGATAGTAGCCTACCCCCAGGTGGTGGAGGTGATTGCCAAAGGCACCACCCGGGTAAGCATGGTTCTCAGCCCGGGCAATGTCCAGGTGGATATCCGGATCGTAAATAAAGAAGCATTCGGTTCAAGCATGCTTTATTTTACCGGATCCAGGGAGCATACCCTTCAATTGCGCCGGCAGGCGCAAAAAATGGGCCTGAAACTAAATGAATATGGTTTGTTTGAGGTGGATACCGGGAAAAAACTGGCCGGGGAAACCGAAGAAGGGGTGTATCAGGCTTTGGGCTTGGAATATTTGAAACCGGAAGAACGATCGTAGCGGACGGTTTAACCGTCCGGACGGATGAATACGGACGAATACAGACGAATAAATTCGTCCGCTATTTATTATGTGCAATAAACAATGGCAATTTCAACTCACTCATCAGCACATCCGCCATGCTTTCCCTGAACCATCTAGAGACCCTTCCCCTGCGATAAGCGCCCAAAACCACCAGGGTCCCCGCCGGTTTTTCCCTGAGGTGATTGACGATCTGCTCATCCGGGTATCCTTTTAAAACCGTGTATTTCGTTTTGGGCAGCTGACGTTTAAGGTATTCTTTGATAAACCGGCTGTCGGGGGTGTGCATGGACTGGCCACCGGTGCTGATGGAAAGGATCTCCACATGGGAACCGTCATTTTTACCAAAAATATAATTGAACATTTTAAGGGCAAAAACCGATACGGGCTGGCCGTCGTAAAGGATGACCACCTCTTCGATGGCTTTAAATTTTGGGGGCACGACAATCACCGGGCATTGTACATCTTCCAGAAGGTGACGGACAAAAGAGGTGGGTGCTTTTTCATTTCGTGGTTTAAAGGTTTCGGTGCCATTGATCACCAGGAGATCGGCATAGATGCTTTCATGAAGCAGGTCCTTCAGCGCGTTGTTTTTATCGTGGTGAATGGTAAACTGCAGTTTTTCCTTTTTAAGGGCTTCATCCAGTTTTTCTGCGCTGGCTTTGCGCCGGGCCCGGTCCTGATTGTCCAGTTCTTTTTTTAATTTATCCGATACGCCGTCCTCGGTGACCAGGTCGTAGATCTTGTAACCATGATATTCCCGGTCGTCCATAAAAACGGCAACGATATGGGCATTGAGTTTCCTGGCCAGGTCTACGGAATAATCCTGGGTGGACACGGAATATTTCAGTCCGTCAAAAGCAGATAAGATCTTTTTCATAAAAAAGGAATTTGGCTCTATAAAGTTAGCCTCCTAAAGCAGGAATCTTCTGATGCCTTCATGATCCTGTGCTGATTTCTGTCAGGGCAATCCCTTTTGATCTCATTCTTCATCAATATACATCTGCGGGTATTTTTTCTTAAAAGCCCTGGGGGCTACACATCGCCAGGCGACCAGCATGGCGTCTTTCAGGATTTCCGGTTTAATTTTTTCAAAATCAACCGTGGTCCAGCCCGAGCGGCCCCAGGCATTGGGGACGGGGTAAATGGCGCCCTTGCTTACTGAAGTGAAGATATCCTGGAATTCTTTATCGAATTTGAGGGTGCATCTTTTTTGAGGTTCATTGACGGTGACGAATATTTTTTTATTGACCCGGTAGGAAACCAGGTCAAAATGGGGATGCTGGTCGGTTTCGGGGAAAGAGAGGGCGATGGATTTTATGAGAATGACAGAAATCAAGAGCGCAAAAATTGAGTGAAATTTAAAAATACAGTCTTCTCGGGATATAAGAGGAGGGTGGCATGGTTCAACCCCAAGGCTTTGGCCTGGGGTGAGCAAGCTGGACATACTCCGGGCTTCAGCCCAGACTATGTGCTCCAGCACCGGCAAACCTCAACCGGTCAGGGGCTAAAGCCCAAAACAATCTATGGTTCCCTCAACCCCCAGCCTGAAGGCCGGGGTTGGAGAACCTCGGAGGAGCAGCCTCCAAGTAGAATTACCCAACCCCGGGGCTTTAGCCTGGGGTGAGTAAGCTGGACATACTCAGGGCTTCAGCCCAGACTATATGCTCCAGCACCAGCAAACTTCAATCGTTCTGGGGCTAAAGCCCAAAACACACTATGGTTCCCCCAACCTCCAGCCTGAAGGCCGGGGTTGGAGAACCTCGGAGCAGTCGGTCACCAAGTAGAAT
>CAYOPD010000238.1:0-2932 GCA_964405735.1 uncultured Saprospiraceae bacterium
ACGACATTTATTTTGGGGAGATCCGGATCGAGATCGGTTTTAAAATTGACGTTGAAGGATTTGTCTTTGGCGCGCATGCCATGATAGGCGAGGCGGACATACTCATCGACCAGGGCATTCATATCGGTCAGCTCTTTTTGGCCGGTACCCGTACGGCTGTGCATCAACATGCTTTTGACGATGGCATCCGCTCGTTTACCATGGTGCGCGATCTTTTCTTCATTTTCCCGGATATCTTTGGCCAGGGCTTTCACGCCATCTATATGGCCGTTCGCAGCCTCCGTTACCAATTCAGAAATTAGTTCAGCGTTGATCTCTGAAAAATTATTAACAAAGTTGAGCGGGTTTTGAATCTCATGGGCGATGCCCGCAGTCAATTCTCCGAGCGAAGCCATTTTTTCCGCATGGACTAATTGGGCCTGGGTGGATTTGAGATGATGGAGGGTGGTTTCGAGATCTTTTTTCTGCGCATGAAGCAATGCATTGGTTTTTTGTTTTTGTTTGCTGTTACGGTATTGAATGAAAAGCAGGGATGCGAGTAAAACAATGCCGCCCAGGAACCCAAACATTTTCAGGCGGGATGCTGCCTGTTGTCTTTCTTCCCGGATTTGTTGTTCCTCTTTTTGTTTTCGCAAGGATTCATTGATCGCCAGGTTTTGCAGATCACGCAGTCTTTGTGTGTTATTGATGCTGTCCTTTAGTGAAACGGAAAGCTGCAGGTAGTAATACGCGCTGTCCAGGTTATTCCGTTGTCGATGCAGGTCCGCGAGAATGGGTGTGACATCAAGGATATAATTCTCTGCATACTCGGCTGAAGCATTGAACTGTTCCTTGTTATTTTTAATGGTATTTAAGGAAAGCCTCGCAAAGTACATGGCAGAATCTGGTTTATTTTTTTGCTCGTAGGCTAAAGCCAGGCCTTTATAGATCATCACCTGGATCTGAATATTGTGAACACTGGTCGCATTGGGGAACGCTTCCTTGTAGTAGGAAATGGCAGAATCCGGCATATGCCTGGCAACATAAATATCCCCTATGAGCTGACCGATGACTGCCCTGTTGCTGTAATCATAAAGGCCAACAGCGGATCGATACATCCGCTGGGCATGCGAGAGACTTTTATCCAGTTCATGCAAAAAATAATACGCTCTGGCGAGGAAATTGGATGTAATTATAGTTTGCCAATATAAATCCCCTTTCTTGGGTAAACGGACAGTTTTGAGCAACGCCAACGTATGTTGGGCATTTGTCAAAGCATTGGTATAATCTTTCACCGACAGGTATTCATAGGTGATCTCATTCAGGATCGAGATCATTCCGATGGTATCCTTTTTGGCCTCCACGCGCCTGAGCAACTTAAAACGAATGTCCAGCGCGCCTGCAGAATTTCCCATCGATCGGAGCATGCCCGCATAATTGAACAGCAAGCTGGTTGACCAGCCCGTATAATTAGACCATATATCGGGCAGTGACCCCTTATCGAGTTTAGCAATAATGTCGAGTCCTTTCTGGAAATAATAATTGGCCGAATCTTTGTTGTTTAACACCGGGTCACCGGAATAGGCTGTCGTTAAAACGGTAAGGGCCTTTAACCTGGTGGAATCTTCGGTCGCTTTTTGGAGCTGCAGCTTACTGGCAGGGATCATCAGGTCCCTCCACTGAAAGATATCAGCTGTAATAATAGTGTCCCGGGTGATGCGGCAGATTCTGTTTCCACCCGTTTCTCCTCCGGTCAGGTGCTTCTCAACGGATAACCAATTCCCTCCTGTAAATTTATATTCATAGCGTCCGCCCGGCAGGTTGAGCACAATGGTGTGCAGACCATTATTCTCATTTGTCAGTTGGAAGCGGGGGTTGGACAATGAGTCCCACTGATTGAAACTACCGGATATAAATACTTTTTCCCTTTGGATGGGGGAATGGTCGTGGGCAATAAATTTCACTATGTGCTGTGCCTCCGTATACAGGTGCAGGACAAGCGTCAGGGACAAAAGGAGAAGCCGTTTATGCATTTTGCCTGTAGTCAATTACTGCGGGAGATAAATCATAAACGAAGTTCCTTCATTTTCTTTGGATTCCAATTTTATTTCTCCTCCGTGGGCTTTAATGATATCATAGCTCAGGGATAAACCCAAACCGGTTCCCTGGCCGGTCGGTTTGGTGGTGAAAAAAGGTTGAAAGATTTTTTCTTTAATGGAGTCCGGGATGCCAGGACCGTTGTCGGAGATGGTGATTTCTGCCCCCTCTTTTTCTACCCCCTTGCCCCCTGAAGGGGGTATAACTGATTTTGTCTTTATCACTACTCGTGGAGTAGATCCAATCCCCCCTTTAGGGGGTAAGGGGGCAGCGTAGGCGGACAAAGCCCCAGCCTTCGCCAAGGCTTCGGCGGACAAAGCTTGAAATGCATTATTGATGAGGTTCAGCAACACTCTCCCGATATCCTGGGGTACGACATTTATTTTGGGGAGATCCGGATCGAGATCGGTTTTAAAATCAACGTTGAAGGATTTGTCTTTTGCGCGCATGCCATGATAGGCCAGGCGGACATACTCATCCACCAATGCATTTATATCGGTGGGTTCTTTCTGACCCGTACCGGTGCGGCTGTGCATCAGCATGCTTTTGACGATGGCATCCGCGCGTTTTCCATGGTGCACAATCTTTTGTTCGTTGTCCTTGATGTCCTTTGCAAGGAGTTCTGCCTCCTGGAGGTGGCCATGTTGCAGTTCTGTTTCCAGTTCTGTAATCAACTCCGTGTTGACCTCTGAAAAATTATTGACAAAATTGAGGGGGTTCTGGATTTCGTGCGCGATGCCGGCGGTGAGTTCGCCGAGAGAGGCCATTTTTTCAGCTTGGATGAGTTGAGCCTGAGTTGAACGGAGTTCGGTGAGGGCTTCTTCCGTTCGTTTTTTCTCCGCGATCAGGTTCTCCA
>CAYOPD010000239.1:0-2929 GCA_964405735.1 uncultured Saprospiraceae bacterium
GCAAATATGGATTGGCACTCTGGGAAACGGCCTGGCCAGGTATGACCCCGGCACACAAACAACGAAACATTATGAAGTTAACGAAGGTCCCGATAAAGGCGGTTTGGATGCCTGGTCTTTCCTTAACTCCAGGGACGGCATTTTATGGATTGGTGGTTTTAACGGCACCTTGTACCGGCTTGACCCGTCCCGCAAGGATATACCCTATTCATTCCTTGGCGCCAGGGTATTTGCTTTCGAAGAGGATTTATCCCAACAATTATGGATTGGGACGGATAAAGGTATTTTCATTAAAGACCGGAAAACCAAAGCCATCAGAAAATTTGTAAATGATAGTCAGAACCCAAATAGCCTGAGCGGTAGCTCGGCAACCATGATTCTCTGCGACCCATCTGGCACCATATGGGTTGGGACCAATAACGGCCTCAACCGTTTCAACCCCAAGACCTCCCGCCAGGAAGCGGGATTTACCCGGTACCTGCATGACCCTGAAAACGGTGCCAGTCTGAGAGAAACTAATTTTATCCAAGCAATAGCCGATGGCGGTGGGGATTCTCTATGGGTTGGTACCTCCAAAGGCCTTGTTTTGATGATGAAAACAACCGGTAAATTCAAACACTTCAGCCCCCGTGCCGAAGACAGTAGTTCCATCGGAGGTAATGGTATCAGCTCATTGATGCCGGAAAAAACCGGCAACTTGTGGGTGGGGACATGGGATTTTGGCGGCCTTAATTATCTGGAACGAAAAAACAACAGAGTCACCCGGTTTCTGACTGCAAATTTTATTATGTGTTTACTGGTTGATTCCGAGGGCACTTTTTGGGTCGGAACTGACGCCGGGCTTTACAAAAGAAATATTGCTTCAGATGGCTTTATAAAAGCATTAGATATGGAGTTACCCAGTGCTACCAGTTGGGTTTCAAGTATGGTGGAAGATGACCGCAAAAATATTTGGGCAAGAACAGGAACAGGAATATTCCAGGTAAATCTGCAAACCGGCCAGGTCAAGCTTTACAGTGACGATTATGGGGTTAAGGGTGAACAAAATTGGTACGCGGGCATATGTTATAAAAGTGAATCCGGGGAAATTTACGTAGGGGATGGCCAGGGTTATTATACCATAGCCCCTGATGAAATAAGCACTAACCCTACCCCCCCGGATATAGTCATCACGGATTTTAAAATTGACGGGCAATCGGTGCCCATGGGTAAGGAAAGCCCCTTCGCAAGTTCATTGGAAAATTTGACAAACCTGTCGCTGCACTACGACCAGAATAACTTTACCTTCAACTTCGTGGGCATACACTTCGCCAACCCGGAATACAACCGGCTCCTGTTTATGCTGGAAAATTACGACCAGGAATGGCGTGTAGCCGGCGCAGATAAAACTGCCTATTATAACAATTTGAACCCCGGACCCTATACGTTCAAACTGAAAGCCGCAAGCAGTGAGGGGGTATGGGCAGAGAGGTCCATCCGCATTACCATCACACCGCCGTGGTGGAAAACATGGTGGGCGTACACGGTTTATGGGCTTTGTTTAATTACAGGGGTATTTTTCTTTGACCGTTTTCAGCGTAAAAGAATTGTAGAAAAGGAACGGGAAAAATTGAGGGACAAGGAATTGGCACAGGCAAAAGAAATCGAAAAAGCCTATTCCGAGCTAAAAGCTACCCAGGCCCAACTGATCCAATCCGAAAAAATGGCCAGCCTTGGTGAACTCACGGCGGGCATCGCCCATGAAATCCAGAACCCCTTGAATTTCATCAATAATTTTTCAGAGGTAAATAACGAATTGATTATTGAGATGAATGAGGAAATTGAAAAAGGAAATTATATCGATGCAAAAGCCATTGCTAAGGATATTGGGGAGAATGAAGAAAAAATAAATTACCACGGAAAAAGAGCCGATGCTATCGTAAAAGGGATGCTGGCACACAGCCGAAACAACGAGAGCGGGAGCGGTCTAAAGGAACTCACCAACGTGAATTCAATGACAGAGGAATACCTCCGACTTGCCTACCATGGCTTAAAAGCAAGGGATAAATCCCTGTCTGACGGAGCGACGGCGCTCGCCGCTAGAAGTCATACGGAGGGCAGCCAGGCAGGTTTTAATGCCTTTTTCGAATTTATCCCGGATCCTGCTTTGCCCAAAATCCATGTCGTACCACAGGATATTGGAAGGGTGCTGTTGAATTTGATCAATAATGCCTTTCAGGCAATACAAGTGAAACAAAAGCAAAATATTCCTGGATATGAGCCGGCCGTGACAGTGAGGACAAAAAAAATAGATGGGAAAGTGGAGATTTATATAACAGACAACGGGATTGGAATTCCCGAATCCATCAGGGAAAAAATTTTTGAACCCTTTTTCACCACGAAACCGACCGGGCAAGGCACGGGCTTAGGATTAAGTTTGAGTTATGAAATGGTGAAGGCGCATGGGGGAGAGATCAGGGTAGATAGTGAAGAAGGAAAAGGATCGGAGTTCACCATTCAATTACCAGTAGAATAAAATACAAGGATATGCAATACATTCTGGCGGAAATCAGGATTGAGGACAATGGTCCTGGCTTACCGGAATAAATCCGCGAAAATATCTTCCTACCCAAGGGATGCCTTCGGCAAAGCCCTTTTCACCATCAAACCGACCGCGGAGGGGACGGGGCTGGATCTTTCCCTGGCCTACGATATCGTGGTTAAGGGCCTTGGTGGCACGTTGGAGCTGATGACCGAAAGGGTAAGGGATCTTAATTTGTTGTTCGTTTGCCGGTGTAGTCGGCAAGAGACAAGTAGTTTCCGGATGATACAGAATTTAGACACCCCTGGCCTTCGGTCGAATCAAATTGAACGTTCAGTGACATTTAGGGTCATCTCCGGACTTTTAAGTTTATTGTTCAATTTCCCGGCTTCTTAATCCGTTATCTTG
>CAYOPD010000240.1:0-2907 GCA_964405735.1 uncultured Saprospiraceae bacterium
TCCCCGGCCAGACCCTTTTTTAGTCCGGCTCCGAACAACTGTATGAAAAATATCCCAAGGGTCAGCACTGCTACCACAGCAATGCCTTTTTCAAAAATAAATCCCTCTGCCTCTTTCCCAAGGAGACGAAAACCCAGGTAATATACATAGGCCAATAAGCCGGTCTGAACGGTCAGGTATCCGGCCGAGGGCAATATGGCCCAGGCCAGGGAGATATATGAAATCAGGAGATAAGCCAGGAAAAAATAATCGACCGGCACGAGGGTGATTCGTTTTTTGGAGGGAAAAAAGAAAAGGCACGCCCAGAGCGCCAGACCGCTTAAGAGGGTGAAACGCAAGGCCAGGTACTCATCCAGCAAGCCCCAGCTTCGCCCCAAGGACAGGACCAGTCCGGTGCTGATTAAAAAGAAGAGCGTTTTACCAGAAAGAGCCGAGGGCTTCCGTTCATTTTGATCTATCTTTGACATCAGGAGTTGACAGGGTGAAGCTCTTAAAAATTGATGATTTCCGGCATTGAAAAAAACAGTCAGATTGACAAGGGTCTCCAGTATCTGATCCTGCCGGTCCTGTATTTTGATATTTTTTCATATCCTTTGACCCGGGAGGAAATATTGCAATATGGTCCGGGTCCTTCGCTTTCCGAAACGGAAAGCCGGTCGATGCTTGACCAACTGGTCTACCGCCGGATCTTTTTTTACCATCGCGGATATTATTCAATGGAAGATCGGCCGGAATGGGTGGACCAGCGGGAAGAAAATGAATTCAGAGCTCAGCACTTTTTGGTTAAAGCCAAAAACATGAGCCGGCTGATAGCCCGGTTTCCTTTTGTGCGGGCCGTGTTTGTTTCCGGGTCCCTGTCCAAAAATACCATGCCCCGGGATGGGGACATAGACTATTTTATCATTACCCGGAGGGGGGGATTGTGGATTGCCAGGACCCTGCTGGTATTGTATAAAAAGATTTTTTTGCTCAATTCCCACCGGTATTTCTGCGTCAACTATTTCGTGGATGAAGACCATTTGAAGATTGAAGAACAGAATATCTATACGGCAACCGAGCTGATGACCCTGCTTCCTTTTGCGGGCAAGGAATTTTATGTGGCCTTTTGCGAAGCCAATCCCTGGGCCTGGTCCTTTTATCCAAATATGCCCTCAAGAAACACGGATGAAGTCCCAGGTTACCAGGGAAACTTGCCGTCCAGCCTTTTGGAAGGCCTCCTGGGTGGAGCTATGGGCCAAAGACTGAACCAAATTTTAATGAACCTGACTTTAGGCTATTGGCGACATAAATTCAGTCATTACGATCCGGCCACTTTTGAAAGATCATTTCAATCCACCCTCTTCCTATCCCGGCATCACCCGGTGGACTTCCAAAACAAGGTAATCCATGCTTACCGGGAAAGGATCCGTAAATTTGAAGAAAATCATGGCTTGAGCCTGCATGTTGAAAGTTGATTCGACTTCACGGGGTAAAATACTGTTCAGCCCTTCCTATTTTTATCGCAGGGATATCAAACAATGGAAGGACCGCAGGCCCTATCCCCCTTATGGCACTTTGGCAGCAGCGGCCTGGATGAGAAAAAACGAATTTACAGTAGCCTTGTTTGATAGCCACCTGCAGCAGGAGCCTGGAGAGATCCTTAAAATCCTGGCTAAGGAAAAACCCGCTTACCTCGTGATCTGGGACGATGGATTCAACTACCTCACCAAAATGTGCCTGACCAATATGCGCGATGCCGCGTTTGAACTGATCGCCCTGGGAAAGCAAGCTGACTGCAAAATCATCGTTTGCAACTCGGACGCCATGGATCATGCAGGGCTTTATATTTCCAAAGGGGCTGATTTTGTAATCATTGGGGAAGGGGAACAAACCTTGTTGGAACTGGTACAAAGCCTGGAGGCGGGGGAAAACGACCAGCTCCATATCCAGGGATTGGCTTTTGAACTGGATGAAAAAATATTTAAAACCAAACCCAGGCCGGTGCTCAAGGACCTTGATAGCCTGCCTGATCCGGCCTGGGATCTGCTAGATCCAGAGCCTTACCGTCGGATCTGGAAATCCTCAATGGGTTATTTTTCCCTCAATATCGCTACTACCCGGGGATGCCCTTTTAAATGCAACTGGTGCGCCAAACCAATTTATGGCAACCGTTATAATTCCAGGTCGCCTCAGCGTGTAGTCCAGGAAATGAAATACCTGGAAAATACCTATGGGGTGGATCATATCTGGATGGCAGATGATATTTTCGGCCTGAATCCAAAGTGGGTCAACCAGTTCCGGGAGGAAGTCAAAAATCAGAATCTGCAGACCCGGTATAAGATTCAATCCCGGGCCGACCTTTTGCTCCAGGAACAATATATCGAAGCCCTTGTGGAATCGGGGGTGGATGAAGTATGGATCGGGGCCGAATCGGGCGCCCAAAAGATATTGGATGCCATGGATAAAGGGACTACGGTAGACCAGATCCGCCAGGCCACACGTTTGCTGCATTCAAAAGGGATCAGGGTGGGTTTATTCCTTCAGTTTGGTTATCCCGGAGAGGGAATATCGGAGATCAAAGCGACCTTGAAGCTTTTACTGGAGCTGATGCCGGACGATCTGGGTTTGTCCATTTCTTATCCTTTGCCCGGTACCGTTTTTTATGATAGAGTGAGAGACCAACTCAGAAGCAAAAAGAACTGGACGGACTCTGATGACCTCGCAATGATGTATGAAGGCGCTTTCAGTCCGGCGTTCTACAGGCTATTGCACCGCTATGTCCATAAGTTATTCCGGCTGAAGCAGGGCTGGCAAAATCTGCGGGCTTTTTTTAAAGCAGGTAAACAACCGCGGGGAAATCAAATGCGGGCTATGCTTGCTATTCCTTATTATCTGGTCGCCATGATACCCGACCGTATACGGCTCCGA
>CAYOPD010000241.1:0-2906 GCA_964405735.1 uncultured Saprospiraceae bacterium
ATGCGACTCCCTGTTGATCTTCTTTTTTCTTCATCATTTGAATGGAAAGCCCAATTACCCATAGGAAAAAGAGGTATTGATTGATGCGTTCCCATAAACCCATCAGGGGTGTTGGAAGATTGGCTTCCAGGTTCGGGGCGTCTTTGCTGGTCAGTATTCCGAAGGTAATCAGCAACAGTATACCAAGGATGGTATACATGCGCCATTTTTTTCCGAACAACGCAGCGCCTAATCCCATGGTGCAGATAAACAGCAGCACGGTAATAAAGGTCCAAACAATATGGAGTGTATCGCTCAGCGATTTTTCACCCGCTGCAAGGGCTTCACGTGAATGCATGGGCGGCCAGTAAAGGTTGAAGAGGCTGTAACCTATAATGAGCGCTGCCATCATTTTCAGCTTTTTATTGATGCCGGACGCATAGAACACTCCCCAGCCAAATGCGGCATATAATAAAGGATACAAGGTGCCCAGCAATACCCAGAGAATTCTTGTAGGCGCTCCGATGGCTGAAAGTTCACTCACGGTGTATGAAATGGATGAATATCCCGGATAATGCTCCGGTACAAAAAGATTCATAAAGGTATACCACAGGGATGATAGAATCCCGCAATACAACAGGCCCTTAATCATCAAAGGGGTATTGTTTCTCCCCGCGACAAGTGGAATGGCTGCCACAATACCCAGCAGCACAGGTACTCCCCACATGAGGTGCAACCAATGCAAGTCCTTCAGAATAATGATTTCAACCACAAACCAGGTATACCAACCCAAAAGACCTATACCAGCCCAGATCCAGTCGGTTTGTTTATGGCGAAGGATATTGAAAAAAGCAAACAGGCTCACCACAGACAAAGCGATTAATAATATACCCGGGATGAGAAAATCAACAAAAGTCCCATGCATAATCTCCACCGGCATTTTCATTAATTCGCCGTTTGGTTTCGCAACCAGAAATGCACCGCCAATCAATCCTCCCAAACCTTCATAAGCCAACACAAACAATAAAACCATCCTGGTCCAGAGAGGCTGTATCCTTACCATAGTTTGTGTTTTTAATTCCATTAGGGATTATAGGTTTCCATTATGAATAAACTCCGGTTTACACCCACAAAACTCTTGCTGATAATTTATAGAAATCAGCCTTGCGTTCTCCATGCGAAGAAATAATATTTAAATTCGGCAAGGAATGACGTGGATCAGTCCAGAAAATGAGAATCGGCAGATTTTTTCGAGACGATCACTTTGACCTCCCTGAACATAAACAGATTGTTGCTTACCCTCAGTGCCTTTCCGCTTGAGGTGTTTACATTCTTGAGAATAACTTCTTTTGTGATATTATAGGGAAACTGCTCCCGATAAGAATGATCGGTCATTTGCGGATTAAAATTGGCGAAAATAGCGGGACCCTTGTAGTCTGCCGGATGATTGGAGTCGTCAATTTTTAAATTTTCAATGATGATGCGTTCCGGCATATAACAGGGGTAGCCAAAATCATGCTGGCCGGAATAAGATCCGTTGATCAGGACGGGGCTGGTGGTTTTGCCGGCTTCAGGTACAAAAATGCAGTTGCGAATAATGAATGTTCCCTGCCAGGTACTGCCATAGTCCGAGCGCAGGTTGACCAGGCTTCTGCCATAGATACGGTTATTTTCAACGGTCAAGGTGCCGCTGCCAATGGCGTTGATCCCCATATGCCCAAGTACGGAGTTGCGGATGGTAGCGTTGGCAACGCCCTTGTGGGCATCAAAGCGGGAAAAAGCACAGCTGTCGTACAGGAGGTTTTTGCAGTAGTTGGAACCCATAATTCCCCAGTACCTGTTGTCATTAATGTCATTGGTCTGGCTGCAATTCAGGAATGAAACGTTAAGTGCACGATTGACTGAAAGGTCGTAGGTGCCCATGGAGACCGGCTCTCCGGCAGAACCAATGGTGCGGTATGTTTTGTGCCCGGTAAGGATGCAGTTTTTAACCGTTACGTTTGCGCAGTTGCTGATATTGATGAAGCCTCCGTAAGGGGCGCCATAGTCTCCTTCACCGGTAATGCGGTGTTCCAGCCCGTCCACCACCACATTTGAACGCCTGATGGCAAGGTTCCGGGCATAATAGGTATATTTTGATTCAGCTTTATTGGCAATGGTGGTAAAACGTCCCCCTCTAATGGTCAGAGTCTTTTCGTCAAGAGGAAGGGCGGTAATAGCTGTAATTTGGTTGAAGTCCCAGATAATGGGCGTATTTCTGTCCACCTTGCCGTTTTTATCCACGAGGAAAAGGTCTGTCTGAGGGGCGCCCTTGTCCTGGTTGGGCCCAAACCGGATATAGTGCTTTACCGACGTGTCGGTCGTGGTGATCAGGCAAGTTGCAGGTAGGGAGAGCCTGAGTTTTTTCTGGTTCTTCCTTAGTGAAGATATTCCTTCCGGTTTAAACGGTAGCAGGCCGCTACTCACTTCAAAAACGGATGCATTCCGGTTTTGCACTTCGGTGTCATCAATAATAAAGCTTGCCGTACCAAAATCGGTATTGGTTTGTATGACGGCTGTATGCTCCTTTCCTCCGATATAATAGGATGCCCCCTCATCCGCTATTACTGAAAGCCCGTGTTGATTGGCGAAGGTATGGGTCGCGGCTATGGCATCCATATCATCGGCTTTGCCGTCGCCTCGCGCATCGAAGTCGCTATAAGCCACCCATCCTCTGGATTTAAATTTTTGAACATCCTGAGCAGTTTGAGCCTTTCCGGTGAATGGATGATACAGGGAAATGAATACGATGAGAAAGCATGGACAGATTTGCATAACGGTTCAGAAATGGATTGACTAAGTTAGAATTCCGGCTTGAAATATTACAATCTTATTTCCCGCAGATCTCGCAGATGTTCGCAGAGGACGGACTCTATTTTCCGCAGATC
>CAYOPD010000242.1:0-2854 GCA_964405735.1 uncultured Saprospiraceae bacterium
TCCGCGCCCTCCTCAACCGGAATCTTCTCCCTATCTTTGCCCCCAATTTTATGCGGTACAACGAATATAAGTCCCTGAACCTCCCCGAGATAGACAAAGAAATCCGGGCCTTCTGGGAACAAAACGACCTCTTCAAAAAGAGTGTGGCAGAAAGGGCATCCGGCAAACCCTTTGTATTCTATGAAGGCCCGCCTTCCGCCAACGGCCTGCCCGGCATCCATCACGTCATGGCCAGGGCGATCAAGGATATATTCTGCCGTTACCATACCATGAAGGGCGAAAAAGTGGAACGCAAAGGAGGGTGGGATACCCATGGCCTGCCCATTGAACTCAGTGTGGAAAAAGAACTGGGCATCACCAAGGAGGATATCGGCAAAACCATTTCCATCGCGGACTATAACGCCGCCTGCCGAAAGACCGTATTGCGTTATAAAAATATATGGGACGACCTCACCCGCCGGATAGGATACTGGGTGGACCTGGACCACCCCTATATCACCTGTGAAAACGATTATATTGAATCGGTCTGGAACCTGTTGAAAATCTTATACGACAAAAACCTGCTGTATAAGGGATATACCATACAACCTTATTCACCTGCAGCCGGCACAGGACTGAGTTCCCATGAACTCAATATGCCGGGCACCTATAAAGAAGTAAGCGATACTACGGTGGTGGCCTTGTTTCAAGTGATCCACAATGAACAATCCGCCTTCCTCTTCGAATCCGAAGACGAAGATGTGCGCATTGCGGCCTGGACTACCACGCCCTGGACCCTGCCTTCCAATACGGCATTGACGGTCGGTAAAAACATTGACTATATAAAAATCAAAACAGTCAACCCCTATACGGAGAAACCGCAAAGTGTAATTTTAGCACAAGTCCTTGCCCCATCCTGGATCGGGGGTAAACACAAAGCACCAGACCTGCACCATTCCAATTCTTTTAAAGGCTCCAAACTGGAAGGGATTAGGTATCATCAACTCCTGCCTTTTGGTGCTCCTTCGGATGGGGATGCATTCCTTGTCCTGACTGGTGATTTTGTAACCACGGAGGATGGTACGGGAGTGGTCCATACCGCGCCATCTTTCGGGGCAGACGATATGCGGGTGGCCCGGGCCAATGGTATCGGGTCTCTGACCCTGGTGGACAAACAAGGCAGATTTACAGAACAGGCTGGTGAGTTCGCAGGCCGTTATGTCAAAGATTATACCGACGATCCTGAATATAAAAATGTGGATATCGACATAGCTGTCAAACTCAAACTGGAAAACAAGGCCCTGAATATCCAGAAATACGTCCATAATTACCCTCACTGCTGGCGCACCGACAAACCGGTTCTATATTATCCCCTGGACAGCTGGTTTATCCGGTCCACCGCCGCCAAAGACCGCATGGTGGAACTGAATAAAACCATCAACTGGAAACCCGAAAGCACCGGAACGGGACGCTTTGGCAACTGGCTGGAAAACCTTCAGGACTGGAACCTGTCCCGGAGCCGGTATTGGGGGATCCCTTTGCCCATCTGGCGCACGGAAGACCAGCTGGAAGAAATTTGTATTGGGTCGCTTGAGCAATTAAAGCATGAAATCAACAAGGCAAACACCGCTTTAGGACTGAAGCAATCCATTCCTGAAGACCTGCATCGCCCTTATATCGACGAAATTTCCCTGGTATCTCCATCTGGCAAAGCCATGAAGCGGGAGCTGGATCTTATCGATGTCTGGTTTGACTCCGGATCCATGCCTTATGCACAATGGCATTATCCTTTTGAAAACCAGGAAAAGTTCAGGCAGAATTTCCCAGCGGATTATATCGCCGAAGGGGTCGACCAGACCCGCGGCTGGTTTTTTACCCTTCATGCCATCGCCACCATGTGTTTTGATTCGGTGGCTTTCCGCAATGTGGTTTCCAACGGCCTGGTCCTCGACAAAAACGGGCAGAAAATGTCCAAGCGCCTGGGCAACGCGGTGGATCCTTTCGATACCCTGGACAAACATGGCGCCGATCCCACGCGCTGGTATATGATCGCCAATGCCAATCCCTGGGAAAACCTCAAGTTTGATATGGATGGGCTGGAAGAATCCAAACGCAAATTCTTCGGCACCCTCTACAACACCTATTCATTTTTTGCCCTTTATGCCAATGTCGATGGCTTTTATCATAAAGAAGCCCCGGTGCCCCTGTATGAACGGCCAGAGATCGACCGGTGGATCCTGTCCTGCCTGCATTCCATGATCCGCGAAGTGGACCAGGCCTATTCCGAATACGAACCCACCCAGGCCGCGCGCAGCATTGAATCTTTCGTCGATGAAAAACTGAGCAATTGGTATGTGCGCCTTTGCCGCCGACGTTTCTGGAAACCATCGCTCAATGAAGACGGCAGCCATAGCGATGATAAAATCTCGGCTTACCAGACTTTGTATGAGTGTTTGATCGCCGTCAGCAAGCTCATGGCTCCGGTGGCCCCGTTTTTTGCCGACTGGTTATACCGAAATCTGAACTCCATAACCCGTCTGGAAAACCATGAATCGGTTCATCTCGCCCTGTATCCCGAGTTTGACCCCCATAAAACGGATATGGACCTCGAGCAGCGTATGGATTTTGCCCAGCGCATCAGTTCCATGGTCCTTTCCCTGCGCAAAAGAGAAAAGCTCCGGGTCCGCCAGCCCTTGGGAAGGATCCTGATCCCCGTGCTGGATGAGGAGTTTATCGGTCAGATCGACCAGGTCAAGGACCTCATCCTTTCTGAAGTCAATGTCAAATCCCTCGAATACATCACCGATACCAGCGGCCTGATCCACAAAAAGATCAAAGCCAATTTCAAAACCCTGGGCAAGCGCCTGGGCAAGGA
>CAYOPD010000243.1:0-2814 GCA_964405735.1 uncultured Saprospiraceae bacterium
CTCGGAACCTACTGTCCCGATGCTTCGATCGGGACCTTCGGCTCGCATTCGCTCGCCTACGGCATAAAAGGCGTTATTGATCAGGTTGAGCAGGGCCCGGCCGATGTCCTGGGGCACCACATTCACTTTTGGCAGGCCGGCATCCAGGTCGAGTTCAAATTCTGCATTAAACTCCCGGTCCTTGGCCCGGAGGCCGTGATAAGAAAGCCGCAGAAATTCGTCGCACAAGGCATTGAGATCGGTGGGTTCTTTTTGCCCGCTCTGAACCCTGGAATGTTCCAGCATGGATTTGACAATCGCATCCGCCCGCTTTCCATGCTGAAGTATTTTCTCCTGGTTTTCTTTGATGGATTGGAGCATCTGAAGATCGGGAGTGTCCCCCCTTCCTCCTGCCTCCTTCCTCCTTTCCTCCTGAATCTCTTCAATCAATTCCCCGTTGATCTCAGCAAAATTATTGACGAAATTCAACGGGTTCTGGATTTCATGTGCAATGCCCGCCGTGAGTTCTCCCAGCGACGCCATTTTCTCAGCCTGAATCAACTGGGCCTGGGTGGCTTTCAGTTCAGCCAGGGTCTTTTCAAGTGCTGCATTGGCTTTTTGTTTCTGCCGGTTGTTGCGGTAAAGGACGAAAGCGACCAGAAGCAGGGCTCCCAGGCCAATGGTGAATCCGTAGGTCCGGTTTCTATTCCGCAATTCTTCTTTTTCTTTCTCCAGGGCCTGCAACCGCAATTGTTCATCGAATCCGATATTCTGGAACTGCTGGTTTTGCTTGATGTTAAAAATATCTTCATTCAACCGGATGATCAAACCCTGGTATTTTACGAGGCTGTCGGTGAAGGCAGTTTCTCTGTAAAATTTTGCCAGGGCCTGGTAGGTTCGCAACTGCAGGTCCGGGGCATCCATTTGCAGGGCCATGTCCAATGCCTGGTTGATGTGGTGCATCGCCGAATCCCGCTCCTGCTCCTTGAGGAAATAATCCGCCAGGAGCAGATTGGTAGCCACCACACCACGAAGGTAATTTTGATCCAGGCTCGCAACCAGGGCCTTCCTGTAAAACTCGGCGGCCCTTTCGGTATCTCCATTGTATTGATGGATCCGTCCCGTATTCAGATATATGCTTCCCAAATACCTGGGAAAGTTCATTTCTAAAGCCTGATTCAGGGCAGTTTGTTCCGAAAGAAGGGCCGAATCCGGTTTATTCAGGGTCAGATAGAGCCGGCCCATGATCAGATGGATTACACAAAGTAGACGTTGATTTTTGGTTTCCTGGCCCAGTTCCAGCGCTTTAAAAGCGGATTCGAGAGCCTTTTCCGGATTATGGGTATTGCTGTACAGAATGGCCATGTACTGATGCAGATGGGATAATTTGTCCAGGCGTTGAATGCGGGCCGGCATCGACCGGCTGGTGATCTCATCCGGCGCCGGGTAACGGGCGCTGAGCACATTGTTTTCGCTGGCAGGATCCTCAGCCAGGGAAATGCCCGATAAATAGGTCTGCAGGGAACGGGCATAATTCCCCTTGTTCTGAAGAGCATATCCTATTTTGCCCAAGGCATAAATTTCTTCCAGCCGGAGTTCAAGCTTAATGGCCAGTTGACGGATCAATTCCGCGTAAAAAAGGGCGCTGTCCGGATTGGCCTCTGTAAACGCATCCTCCAGCAAATAGGCCAGGGTCAACCGGGTGGTATCATTTGTGGTCGAATTTAACTCATATCGAAGACTGTCGATATTGGGCCTCTGGCCAAATAAGGACAAGGCGGTAAAGAACAGGATCCAGGTACCTATAAATTTAATTGCCATACCCTTTTGCATGATTAGTTTTGTGGAAGGGTGGTGGTCACTGCCGTCCAAACTGAAAAAATCAAAAAAGATGTTTACGAAAATACAAATTATATCTCTCCTGTCGATCCTGGCCCTCTCGCCGGCCTGCAATAAAAACATCCAGCTTACAAATACGGGAAAAGAACCTGCTTTCCGGGTCCTTGGTTATCTGCCGGCTTCCAACAACTGGCTGGCTGGCCTGGAGCAAATCAACCTTGATAAAATCACCGATCTGAATCTCGCCTTTATTCATCCGGATACAACGGGTCGATTTAAGGGAAACGACGCTTATTCACGCATTATTGAACAAGCTCATGCAAAGGGTGTTCGGGTTTTCCTGTCTATCGGTGGCGGCAGCCCTCCAGCCCACCTCGAAGGCCTGTTAGAACCTGGTCACAGAAGCACCCTGATCAACAGCCTGGTGGAATTGGCCGTGCAATATCATTTTGATGGTGTGGATGTGGATATCGAAAACGACCTCATCAATGTCCATTATCCATCTTTTGTCCGTGAACTTTCTTCCGCCCTAAAACCCAAAAAAATACTGATGACCGCGGCACTGGCCAGCTGGAATGGCAACAAAATCGCCGACTCCACCCTGCAACTATACGATTTTATCAATATCATGTCTTACGACAAAACCGGGCCCTGGAATCTGTCGAGGCCCGGCCCCCATGCTCCGTATTCCATGGTCGAGCAGGACTTTTATTATTATAATCAAACGCGGAAAATACAAGCACAAAAATTGCTGATCGGCTTGCCTTTCTATGGTTACGGGTTCGGGCCCGGTGTGCCGCAAAGCAAGTCTTATAAGGAGATTGTCAATCTTTATCCCGGAGCAGAAAAAACCGATTCGGTGACGGTATCCGAAGGAGGGAAAGTATATTATAATGGCATGGCCACCATACGGGAAAAGGTGATGTTTGCCCACCGGAACGGAGCTCGCGGGGTGATGATCTGGCAATTGTTGGGGGACAGTCCGGATTCCCGGTC
>CAYOPD010000244.1:0-2768 GCA_964405735.1 uncultured Saprospiraceae bacterium
CCAAACATCGGTTCATTATCCCCGATCAGCACCAGCCCCGCCCAGTAATAAGGTTGTTTCATTTCTTCCGGGGCCTTGGCGAGATATTCTATTTTGGACCTGGCCAGGGCGTCCGCTTTTCCAAGCCCTTTTTTCAGGTTTTTGATAAATCCAACCACGATTTCTTTGGTACTGGCGTCGTTGACCGGCCAGAGAGACATCAAGATGTTGTTGCATCCGGCTTCTTTGAAAGATTTTGCCAGGGACTGCACTCCATTGCCAATCTGATATTTTCCGGCACCGGTGTTGCAGGCGCTGAGGATGGCTAAATCGGCTTGCAGGGATAGGTTTTTTATTTGAAAGGAATAAAGGGGGTCATTCGCATTTGAGTTGGTGCCTGAATTCAGGAGAAACTGGGAATATTCTGGATTTTCAGAATCATCCAGGGCATGGAGGGCTAAGTGAAGGATTCCTGCATGCTTGGAGTTTTTAATAAAAACATGTTTGTTTACATTTTTGCCCGTGAAGCTGTTTCCGTTTAATAGCCTGGCCGCTTCGGTAACCTCCGGAATATTAAAACGCAAGGGTCCCAGGCTTGACCGATTGGCCTCGTACATATCGGTAAGTAAAATGGAATCCTGCCTGGAATATTCTATGGATTCGGTACCCGTATATTCCGGTGCAAATCCAACATATTGCGGGCTTTTGTGGCCTTTTGATTGATGAAGCAATGAGCCGCTTGAATATTCAAATCGTATGGCATGGGGTGCATTCGGATTTTCAAACAACAGCTCAAATGGAAGCAAATGCAAAATACCATCCGGAATAATGACGATGTTTCGGGTTGTAATGTAATTGCTGACCGGCATAATCAATCGCTCCTTCAGGTATTCCGAAAAGCGGGTTAGACTGTCCTGGGAAACTTGCCCGGGGCTCCTGACTGCATTAAGGTAGTTGAAAATATGGTTTGAAAATTCAGAACCCTTGCTGACCAGGCGGGTGATTGCGGTATCCGGACTGACCAGATTGATTACGAGCATACTGTCTCCGTAAAAATAATCAAGCAACACGGATTGTTGTGTTTTCAGTTTATTCTGAATGGATTTTAAGGGATACCTATTTTTGATGAGTTCAGATGCAAAGGGGAGGAGTTCATGGGAATATTGGTCCTTCAAGAGTTCCAATTCAACATAAAAATCGGCAAGCCGGCTTTCAAGTTCAATTTTCCGTTTCAAATCGGCATCTCCGGGATTTACCTCCAGTGCGGTTATGCCGTATTCAGCCACTTTAATATGTTGGGATATGGCATTTATCTTCTCCATGGTTTTTTTATAGGAGTACCGGCTTCCGATATTTTGTTCCATGATTCTTTTTGACCAAAGTACATTTTTGCTTGATTCCGACCAGGTGAGGGCTTGTAATGAATGTTCTGGGTCACGGGTCAATTTGAATAGTTTTTGATTCAGCAGGATGGCCTTTTCATAAAATCGGTAATTGTCGGCCTCCAGGACTAATCGGTTCGCGTCTGAATACACCAGGGAATGCAGGAAAATCGTCGCTTCATGAATTCTTTCGGATAATTGATAGAGTGTGGTAAGGGGTTCGATGCTTTCTGTGTTTTTGTACATGTCACTTAAGGCCTGGTGCCTGTATTTAAATACAGGAATCAGATCTCTGATTTCATGAAGGCTATAATCCTGCCAGTTTATAACATCCAACCTATTACCGGTATTCGGCTTCAAAATCATGCCAATCAGGCTGTCGGAATAGTTGATGCAGATCTGATGTCTTTTAGCGTTTAGTGCCAGTTCAGCCATTCTCATGTAGATATATCGGGTAATGCCCAAGTCCCCTTCCGGTTTATAAAGCCTGAAACAATGATTCATGCATTGATACGCGCTTTCGTATCTTCCTGACTTTTCGAAGGCCAGGGCTTTGGTTTCGTATGCATCAATGAAAATATATTTATTGTTTTCGTTTTTTGTCAGTTCTATTAAATGATCAGCAATGGTTATTGCCTCCGGAATCTTATTGTCGTATATTAAAACAGTAGCCTTTATATAGTTTAGCCGGAAGTACATTCTTGGCTCTAAATATGAATTTCCAGTATAACAATCGAATGCTTTGTTGAAATGGTACTTTGCCATTTTCTGCCTCCCGAGCATGAGGTTATTGTAACTCGTACGGAGATGAAATTCCACATAGTTTAATGGAAAATCAGCCAACACGGAATTAGGCAGGGCTTGTTTTGGTTTGTATGATTTATTCCTGATGGATATGGATTGCGAATGGGTCCGTCGCAAGGGTTGATGGGTTTCTATATAGTCATAAATTTGTTCCGTTTTATTATAATAGACATTCATTTTTTCCCGGTCATTCAATAGATAATACTGGTATGCCATTTCATAGTATGCCTGTCCAAGTAAAAATTCATTCACGCCGGAAATCTTCTGACAGATATTGAATCCTTTGAAGGTGCAGGACCTTTCAGCATCATCGTCGCCCATGGTGATGTATGACCTGGCCATCCTGAAGTAAATCCAGGCAGCCGTTGGATGGTCTTCACCAAACCTTTCCCGGACCACCTTCAAACTCCGCTGCAGGTATTGAAGCCCCGTCTTCATGTCCCGGTTCATTTGATGGGAGTATCCTATAGAAAACAGTGCATTTGCAAAACCAGCCCAAATCAAAGAATCGTGGGTGAAATGGACTAATCTTTGATAAGGTTCCAATGATTTTTCAAAATAAAAAATCGCCGAATCATACTTAAGATTAAAAAGTGCTGAATC
>CAYOPD010000245.1:0-2731 GCA_964405735.1 uncultured Saprospiraceae bacterium
ATATATTAGAAATCAGGCCAGGGATAATAAATTTAATTCCAAAGATTTAAAGAAAATCAGCTCACCTGGACCAGGCTGAGGTCTTTTTCCTGAAAATATTTAATCGCCAGGTCACGGAGCTCTGCCGGGGTCACTTTTTCCACCCCCTGCACCAGTCTGTGGTACCCTCCCGCCCCCCCTTCGAAAGAAAGGGTACGAATGAGTTCGCCGTAGGCAAAGGCATTTTCAAAATAATGGAGGAAACTGCCCCGGAGGTAATTTTTGACCATCCGGAGTTCCTGGTTGCCGATCAGCTTGTTTTGCAGCTTCTCAATCTCACGGCTGATTTCACGCAGGGCCAGTTCACTCCTTCCTTTATCCACCTCGGTGGAGATCAGGAAATAGCCCCCATACAGGAAGGTGTCCAGGGAGGAATAGATATGGTAGGTGAGTCCCTTTTTTTCCCTAAGATTTTGCATCAGCCGGGACCCGTAATATCCCCCCAGCAGGGTATTGAGCACAAACATTTTTTCGTAATCCGGATGATCCCTGCGGAACATGACCCTGCCTATGCGGACGGAGGCCTGGACTGCATGTTCCAGGCTGATCCGTGTTTGTGAGGGTTTCGGGAGTTTCCGGGTTGGAATGTGGGGCCTGCCATGTCCTTCATTCAGCTGCAGGGAGCCCAGCACACTGGCTACCAGGTCGCGGGTCTGTTCTGAAAACTGTCCGGATAAAAAGATTTTGCACCTTTTCATATCATAATGTGCACGGTAATGGGAAATAAGATCTTCCCGGGCGATCAGGCTGATGCTTTCCGCGGTGCTGTTGTATCCATACGGATGGCCTTGACCGAACAGTTTTTCAGTAAACGTCCGGTAAGCCACCACGTCCGCACGGGTATCGTCACTCCTCAGTTTCTCGAGTTGCTGCCTTTTGTACAACCGGAGTTCGCCTTCCGGGAAAGAAGGGCTGCTGAGCATTTCGACCAGGAGCGGTAATACCCGAGGCAGGTACTTTTCCAAAACGAAGAGTTTTATTCCGCAGGTATCGATGTAAAAATCAAAATTGAGCGAGGAGCCCCAGTGGTCGAAACCATCAGCCAGCCGGGTTGCCGATCGTTTAAGAGTGCCGCCTTTGATGGCTTGCAGGGTGGCGGATGCGAGCCCGATCTTATCCTCAAAAGGCCTGCCGGCCGGGAAAGTGAGTTCGAGTTTGAGAGCGGTGACATTGCCACGGCAAAGCGGGTAAAATTCGGCCCGGTTGGCTAATATCAGCTTATGGATTTCAGGCTGTGGGATGGAAAATGGCTTTCCCGGGGGCAGGTAGTGCATCGGTTTGGGTGGCAAAAATAGAGGTATTGGACAAATCCAAGGCCTGGAATATGCAATACATTCATGTGATTTTGTATTTTTTAAGAAACAGGGTATCTATAATTTCCTTTTGTACTGTTTTTAATCCTGCATGGTACCGGCTTTAGAGGCTTAAAAAACCAGCAAATTGTTCCAGAAATTTCCGGTCGAAGGACCGCATGGAAGGTAGTTGCCGGCAGTAAGGCTAACTGCAGCTTGTTGTAAAAAGTCCTAGAATACCATCATCTTATTAAAAGCCTTGTTCAATTGTCCGGACTCCGTATCACGGTATTCCAAAGTATAATAGATAAGTCCTTTGTTTCCCAGGTCCTCAGACCTGAGCCTGATTGAATTCAGTCCAGGTTTGAGAGAAATGGCTTGTTCCAGTATTTGTTGTCCGTGGATGGTAAAGCATTTAAAATGGCCTTTGCCGCTACCTGTTGTTTCGATCCTAATTTCCGTTGCCGAAGCAACCGGATTAGGGAAATTAGTGAGTTTGAGGTGGACGAAAGCAGAAGCATGATGCACCTGCCTTATACTGGAAGGTGGTGTAAAAGTAAGGTCCATGGATTTAACCAGTTTGACCGTAAAAAGATTCTCCACGACCCGGCAGTTTCCGGCGCAATCCACCAGGATAAAACTCACCGGGATGGACTTGAACTCCCCGAGGGAATTGCTGCAGTCGATAGCCTGATCTGGCAATCCGCCGATGCTGCAGTTGAATTGAATGGGGTTTCCATGGGCCAGGCCCAGTTCATGATCTGTTCCATCGTTCAAAATGCTTCCCGGTGACGGAATTTGATAAATGCTTTTATTATCTCCTTCCGAACACCAGTCCACGAAAGAAAGACATTCCGATAAATTTGGCATGATGGCATCACAGTCTGCCAGGAGGTCAAAAACAGTATCGCAGCCGGCTTCTATAAAAGGATATTCAGGAGGGGTCGTGTCTATTAGCTCAATTTTTATCGTTTTACAATTGTCACTTATCAGGTCGTCAAAGGGATGAAGATTTCCATACCCGAAACAGTCCTGTGCGCAGACCCTTACGGTGATGGTGTCACCTGAGCCACAATAGGTAGTCCAGGCTACCCCAGTTCCTGTTGGACGGATATTGAATGAAAAAGGTTCAATTATCCTGTATGAGTAACGGATCTGGCTTGAAGCACTATGATTATCGACGGCACTGACAGTGAACATACCGGGGGTGAGCCAGATATTGCATAATGGATCAAGGAAAAGCGGGGATGGACCGGTCAGATTATTGATTATGGGTGCCATATTGTCCACAAACTGTACAGTTGCAATAGCCCAATTGGAATAATTCCCGCATGCATCCCTGGTTCTGAATGAAACACGATAGGTATTGGTTGACCCACAACGAATCACGACGGTTGCCG
>CAYOPD010000246.1:0-2714 GCA_964405735.1 uncultured Saprospiraceae bacterium
TCGTAGTCCTTGTGGATGATATGAGATGGGATGAATTTGGAGCGGCAGGGCATCCTTATATTAAGACCCCAAACATTGACCGGATCGCCAGAGAAGGTGCCTGTTTTAAAAATGCTTTTTCCACCACCCCCCTTTGTTCACCCAGCCGGGCCAGTCTTCTCACCGGCCAATATGCCCATACCCACGGTATTATTGACAATACGGCTCGCAATGCACAAAGTCACCGGCTTAACACCTTTCCCAAACGACTTCACGATCATGGCTACGCCACCGCTTTCATTGGCAAGTGGCATATGGGGAATGATGATACAAAACGTCCCGGATTTGATTATTGGGTTTCTCTAAAAGGCCAGGGTGAAGCGGTCAACCCCGCTTTAAATATCAATGGTGAACAACAAACGGTAAAGGGATATGTTACGGATATTCTCACCGATCACTCCCTGCGTTTTATCAATCAAAAACAGGATAAACCCTTTTTGCTTTACCTGGCGCACAAGGCGCTTCATCCCAATATCATGCAACGCGATGACGGCAAAGTAGTGGATGTCGGAGAGGGTGGTTTTATTCCGGCGGAAAGGCATCTGGGAATGTATTCCACTGCCTTATTCCATCGCCGGCCCAATTATAATATTCCTCCTTTGGACAAGCCGGCCCTTGCCCGGAAAATAGAAGGTGTCCCTCCACTGGGCCCTGAGACATCAACGAAGGAACAAACCATCCGTGAGCGTTCCGAGATGCTGATGGCCGTGGATGAGGGTCTTGGGGCAATACTAAAATCCCTGGAAGATAAAGGCCAATTGGACAATACCATCATCGTATTCACCAGCGATCATGGTTATTGGTACGGGGAGCATTGCCTGGATCTGGAACGAAGGCTGGCTTACGAAGAGGCCATTCGCATTCCCATGCTGGTCAGGTATCCGCCTGGGATTAAAGCAGGAACAAAACCGGAACAAATGGTTTTGAGCATCGACCTGGCGCCAACCTTGCTGGATATGGCCGGGGTGACTCCCGGCAATCAACTTCAGGGAAAATCATGGCTGCCCATTTTTAAAGGAAAGGTCAATGATTGGCGGAACTCCTTCCTGGTAGAATATTACAGCGATACCGTCTTTCCCCGCATGCTGAATATGGGCTACAAGGCTGTCCGAAACCAGCGATACAAATACATACACTACGTCGATCTGGAGGGAATGAATGAACTCTATGATCTGGCCGAGGATCCTTATGAGCTTCATAACATCATTGATGATCCGGCAAGAGCCATTACCCTCAAAGGGATGAAAAAGGAATTGAATCGATTGTTGAAGCGGACCGGGGCGGATAGGGGGGTGCCCACAAAGTAAATAATTAAGTATCCTACAAAGACACAAAAAACACAAAGGATTAGTTCGCGGGGTTGCTCCTGGGCGACCGAGGTTCCAATGGCTCGGAACGGCCCTCGCCTGAGCGATTTATCAGAAGGCCAGAGGAGGATTTTAAATAAGATATTTACCAAAGGTGTTGTTTTTAATCTAATAATATTGCGTTTTCGGGGACAGATTAAAAGTGGTCTTTCTGTTAAGGTAGAGATATTAGCATCGGAGATGCCAAACATTTTTAGAACTCAATAAATAGAGTGATTTCGGCTTCGGAGATGCCTAACAGAATATCAGCTATAAAGCTATAATGCAGGATTATCCAGCCTCACCATTTGATCATTGGGTATTCTGATATTGATTTCCAGCTCACAAGCTCACAACCCATGGCCTCCACATATTTTTTAAGTGTGGAAAGGTGCATATCATTCCTTTTTTCAAGATTGGAAATATTCACCTGCCGTATACCTTGGGTTGTCGCAATATCGGACTGGGTGAGGCCAAGGTCTTTTCTAAGATCCTGAAGTGTCTTGTACTCGCGGATGTATTGATCGGTTTTTTGTTTGATCTTTTTTTGCCTCTCCTTGGGCAGGCTTCTGAATACTTTCTGAAGTGTAACGGTCTTAATTATTTTTGCTATAAACTGATTAAATATTTTTCAAATCTTGAATGATCTACATGCTGTAAATATAATGTAACAGTTATATAATGACAAGGCTATAATTTGGTCTCCCAAACAGCATTAATGGGACTTCGATTATGCAATTAATCTAATAATATTGCCGTTCTAGGGTACTGAATAAAAAGATGTATTTCTGTTTAAGGTAAGATATCAGCATCGGAGATGCCAAACATATTTAGGACTTAATAGTAGCGTGATTCAGGCTTCGGAGATGCCTAACAGAAAATAAAAATATTGTTAAACTTCCCTTTGTAAAGCCCGGAATGGATGGGATGGAAAAATGGAAATATTAAAGGCTATATGACCAATTTGTAGGAATTTATAACTGTATAAACAAGACCTGGAAGCCCGCCTGGCCGTCGGACAGGGTTTCAAACCTTATAAAAGATCAGAAACCTTCCAGGTCTCATTCAGACTATCCGGCAGGATCAGGCCTTACAATCAGTATGTAGTGGATTCGTTATAAATAGCCTCCCTGAAAACATTCCAGTGTTTTTCAGTCATCCGGTCCGGGGTAAATAAACAGATACCGGTAGCGCCGTTTTGCATGGATTGCCGGATGGCTTCCCCCAGTTCTTCCGGCGCCAGTCCATGGTTTTCCGGGTCCGGTTCGGTGGCTTTCTTTTCCGGGTCGGGGCATATAAACAAGCCGCTGATCACCGGTTTTTTTCCTT
>CAYOPD010000247.1:0-2693 GCA_964405735.1 uncultured Saprospiraceae bacterium
CTGCCGGAGAAATCGTGCAATCAAAAAGAGGGAAAACGGAATTTCGTGCTAATGCCTGTTGTGTGGTCGTATTGAAAGAAAAAAGCCAGGAATGAAAACAAGGATCATCAGTGACCTTCTGACCCGAAAAATTCCATCCGACCCTCCGGAAATTTCTCTGGGGTTTGTGGATCCTTCCGGTAACTTACC
Organism: uncultured Saprospiraceae bacterium; assembly: GCA_964405735.1. Lineage (GTDB taxonomy): Bacteria > Bacteroidota > Bacteroidia > Chitinophagales > Saprospiraceae > JADJLQ01. The sequence continues at coordinate 190 of CAYOPD010000247.1, forward strand.
AAATAGTAACTTACCTTTTGGTAAGTTTCTTTTTAGACCCGGTATATAAATTATGGTTTCAGAGAAACATCCTTCCAAAGGAAATTATATGAAAGCAAAATCAATAAAAGGACAAAACGCTGAAAAACTTAAAAGTGCTTTAGAGCAAAGCCTTGTTGACGGGTTTAAGCCAACCTTGGCCTTTGTATTCTTAACAGATGTCGGAGAGATCGATGCCATTGCGGCTATGCTGGATGCGGAAGGTATTGCCATTTTTGGAGCCAGCACTTCCAAAAAATTTTCTGAAGAAGGTATTGAGCCCGATGATATCGTGGTGTTGCTGCTGAATATGAACCCCGCTCATTTCAGACTTGTTCTGAAAGATTTTAATTCGGCCTCATCCGTGTATGAAGCGGCCTTCCAGGTTGGTGATACCGGTAAAAAAAATTTTGATCACCCCGCTTTTATTATTTCCACAGTAGATATTACAACACCCGGAGAAACAATCATCAAAGGAATTTTAGATATTGCAGGTAGGAATGTGCCGGTGATCGGTGGTGGAGCGGGAGAACCTATAACCTTTACCGGCACCGTTTTTACGAATCAATCAAAGACTCATTCCGGATTCATAGCTTTGATACTGGATGAAGACAAAATCGATGTCAAGGGAGTCGCCGTATCGGGATGGAAACCGGTGGGCACTGTAAAAGCGATCACGAAAAGTGAAGGCAACTGGGTATATGCGATCGATGAAGAGCCGGCCCTTGGAGTGATTAAAAAATTCCTGGGCAATGAGATGCTGAATGTTGAAAAATCCGAGGGACTGCAAAGTTACCCATTACAGGTGCAGAGGAAAGAAGGAAAGCCCATGATGCGACCCGTGGTCAACTGGAAAGAGGAAACCCAATCGGTGATGTTGGGTGGTCCGGTACAGGAAGGTTCCCTGTTCCGCTTTTCCCTCCCGCCTGACCTGGAAGTGATCGACACGGTGATAGAAAGCACAAGAGATGTAAAGGAAAAAGAATTACCGGATGCAGATGCCCTGATTGTTTTTTCATGCATAGGCAGGTTGTCTTCATTGGGACCGATGGTGGATTCAGAAATAGAGGGGCTGGCAGCCACCTGGAACAAACCCATGGCCGGTTTTTTCTCCCTCGGTGAATATGGTAAACTGGATGATACCCGTCCTGAATATCATGGGACCACCGTAAGTTGGGTGGCATTAAAGGAAAAACAGAAAAAATGAAGGCAAAATCCATCAAAGGAAATTCTCCTGACGACATTCAATTCGAATTGCAAGAATGCATAACCGGTCATTTCAAACCCACTCTGGCTTTTGTTTTTATCTCGATCAAAAATGACCTGGCGGCCGTATGCGGGATGCTCGACCGGGAGGGCATTCAGATTTTCGGAGCGACCACAGGAGGTGAATTTATAGATGGGGATGTCACTTCCGGCTCTATTGCAATTCTCCTGCTTGGTATGGATCCTTCACACTTCACCATACTGCTCGAGGGATATCGCGATAAAGACCCCAGGGCAGTGGCCAAAGAAATGGCGTTGACTGCTAAAGAAAAATTCAGTAATCCAGCTTTTATTATCTCCACCGGCATTCATGCCACCGGAGAATCAGAACGTCTGATTGGTGATCCCGTTCTTCATGCAATTGAATCGGTGACCGGCAAAGAAACGATCATCTGGGGAGGCCGGGCAGGTGATGATTTTATGTTTGATGAAACGGTGGTATTTACCAATCATTCGTCACTAAAAAGAGGAATTCTTCTCCTGGTGCTGGATGGAGATAAAATTTTGGTGAGAGGTGAGGCTGCTTCAGGACAAAAGCCTGTGGGCACAGAAAAAACCATTACGAAATCCATCGACAACTGGGTATACGAAATCGACCACAAGCCTGCTGCAGAAATGGTGCTCAAGTACCTCGGACTTAACCTGACGCAGGAAGAAGCAGAAACTTTTTATCCAACAAGCAACAATGTGGTGTTCAGCCTCGCCCGGGACAAAGGTGATCCGGTACTTCGAGGTGCAGGCGTGTTCAATTGGAAAGACAAATCGATTTCCTTGTTGGGCAGTATTCAGGAAGGTGATCGGATACGCCTTACTCTCCCCCCTGATTTTGAGGTTATGGAAGAGGTGAGTAAAAATGCTGAAAAGATAAAACAGGAGGAATTACCGGAAGTGGATGCTTTGTTGATGTTTTCCTGCATTGGCAGGCTCTCGCAATTTGGACCAATGGTGGGGGATGAGATAGAGGGGGTTCGAAAAGTCTTCAATGCGCCTATGGCAGGATTTTTCACTTACGGTGAATTCGGCCGGACCAGGAATGGTAACAACGAATTTCACAACAACACCTGCTGCTGGGTGGCATTAAAGGAAAAATATAACCAATGAACAATTGTGAGTGGTTAATTGATAATGTAAAAGTTAGAGAATGAAGGAGAATGTGATAAAAATTAAAAGTTTTGCCTTTGCTCTTCGAATTATAAAACTGTACCAATATCTGCAAGTTG
>CAYOPD010000248.1:0-2643 GCA_964405735.1 uncultured Saprospiraceae bacterium
AGGTCCTGGAGAAAATATGCCGCCAATCCATTCATACCCTGGCCTACCCATTTGGGTCCTATACCCGCGAATTGCTGGACCATGCCGATTCGTTGGGATTTACCAGGCAACTCGCAGTCCGCTATTTGCATGGTGAAGACTTCACAGATATGCGTATAAGGGATAGAATGGTCATCAATCCATACGGATCTGATCGGTCTCAATGGCTTGCTGTCCGGGATGGTAAATATTAATATGGATACCAGTTTGCACATGCAGGACCTAAATAATATTTATGAATTTAGAAGAATAGGGTTGGAGAACTTGTCCGATATGGTAGGTCTTGTAGAAAATGTATCGCGTAAAAGTCAATCCCTCGAAAGATACCGAAAAAAATATCTTACACCATGGTCAGAAGGACAATTCCATGGCTGGCTGGCATATGAAAGATCAAGCATGAAGGCGGTTTCTGTTGCAGCTGCTTTGCCTTTATTTGCCCGATTTCCTGACGGAAGGGAGTTGCCGATTACCCAGATGACAGAAACCTTCACCCTCCCAGAGCATCGGGGCAAGGGCTTGATGACGGCAATGGTGGGAACCATCATCAATGAACAAATAGCCTTGGGAACTCATCTCTTTTTCGGTTTACTGAATCAAAACAATGTGCATGGATTTATTGAAAAATTGGGATTCACGCATATTGGGAAAATGAATCATCACACCATCAAAATCAAAACCTTTCCACTGGAAGCGCTTTGCCGGAGATGCAAGATTCCTGCTTTATTTCAATGGTGGGCAAATAAAATAACAAGCCCTTTATTATTGACCTCGGGCGAACCGCTTAACAATTCTGCCCAGGAAGAGGGCTATGGGGGCGTATTACACGACAACCGTTTTTTTTCTTATAAATCTTTTACTTATAATAAACGTTGCCGGATTGCAGGGATAGACTGTTGGCTGAAATTTGAAACCGGCCTGCTTGTTGGAGACGCCCTGATCCCGGAAAATTGCCCGGAAGTAAAATTTGACGATTGGCTTGCCTGTCTTATAGGACTGGCAAGGCGGGCGGGCTTGCATCAGATTATTTTTCAGTCTCATCCCTCCTCCAGGCTTGGCCAAAAATTATCTGCCCGTATCCAAGACCAGCCATCCTGGTCCGTTTGTGTATTAGCCGATGGGGACGATATTCAATCCATCCAGGACAAATTGAGATTTTGTTATGGTGATTTTGAAACCTTTTAATATTTATATAGAATACCCCAACCAATACCTCCGTATAGTTGCGAATTCATTCTATCTTGAAAAGCGTCCACCCTTCCTCAAAATTTTGCAGGGGAGTCAACCGGTAGTCCTTATTCATTTTCTCCCAATTGATCATCGGATTCTTCCCTTTCCACTGGCCGCTTAACCCTTTTTCATTAAATAGCACGAGAGCTCCCCGCTCAAAGCTGGCATATTCTTCCCTGAACAGGTTTCGGACCTCAAAGGGGACACCCCGGGAGTTCAGTGCGATATCCATGTCAAAGCCATAGAGTATAGGCACGCTGGCCCGGCCTCCCAGGATATTCAATTGATCAGCCAGGTAGCGTTCCAGTGCATTCCTTTCAAAACTGGCCTGGAATGCCTTTAAAGTTAATAAAACCTGAATGGCCAGGAAAAGAGCCAAGGCAGGTTTCAGGAACAGCATTCCCTCCTTGCTCCTGAGCAGTTGATCGAAGCCCCGATAGCAAGCAAACAGTGCCATGGGAAAGCCTATAAGTAAAAGCCTTGCATTCTGATCCGGAATCCCGGCAAGAAATAAAACATAGGCCAGGTAAGGGGCCATTCCAAAAAAAAACAATTCCGGAAGCATTGCCTTGGATTTTATGGTATACCAGATAAAAACCAACCCGGGCCATATCCATCCCGGATGAAAAAAAGTGCTGAATACAAAAACCAGATTGGGCAAAAAATGTCGTGTATTTCCGTCATCTGTGTTGAAGGTACGGGTAAAATAATTTGAAATTGACCAACCGGACAAAAACTTATGCTCAAGGAAATCATTAACGTCCGTCTTTATCATATGATAGAAGACTATTGAGGCCATAGGAATCAAGACGACCAGGAGATGCCATGCATTTCTCACATCACGTAGCCATCTCCAAACCAGGAATAAAATAAGTGGGGTTAGCACCCATGCCACCGGGTATCTTACCAAAGTGCCAAATGAAACACCCAAGGCCACCATGGCCAGGTGAATCCAACTATATTTCTCCGCATACCGAAAACCATAATACAAACTCATTGATACCATCAGACTAGCGGTCATGTCAGAAGTAGTCACCATCCCGTTTCTAAAGAAATAAGGGGCAAACAGTCCAACCAGGACCAGGTAGGAGTAAATACTCAGGTTCGCGGCCAGGGGGGAAGTCCATTTAAGCAACCTGCCCAAAAAAATCAGGCTTCCGGACAAACTCAGACAACTGATGACCTGCATGCTGAGCGAAATGGAAAGACCGGAAAGGCTTAGCAGGAAGCCCAGGAAAGGATAGCCAGGAGGCCAATGGTACTCATGAGGGTACAATCCACCCTCCCACCATAACCTGATCTTCCGGGCGTAGTCCACATAGGCATAACCATCCTGCCCAACCATGCCGTCAAAGCCAGCCAGGCGGAGGCATCCCA
>CAYOPD010000249.1:0-2561 GCA_964405735.1 uncultured Saprospiraceae bacterium
GCATGAAGTGGCCGATGATTTCCTGGTATGCTCAGGAAATGTCATGTCCCTCGGGGGCCTGATCGACAAAGCCTGCAGCCGGCTCGCCATCGACCGGGAAAGGTATGTCAAGACCGACCCGGCCCTGTACCGCCCCAGTGAACTCTTTGAAATTTATGGCGATCCCTCAAAAGCCAGGCAGGAGTTGGGCTGGAAATACGACCTGTCCAATGACGAATTGATCGCGAAGCTGATCGAGGACGAATTGGATTTTATCCGGTGGGAATCGGACAACACCCGGGCATGATTGAAGTGGTCCATTTTCAAGAAACCAAAGGCACAGGACAACTAACACAAACAGACCGGAAACCGGAATCATGACTGAACGGATTGCCATCTGGCTATGAATTCATTACCGGCTGTCCGCGGCATCCACCGTTGTGCGGATATCGGTAAATTAATGACCGGATCCATGCTGTCTCAGGTGATCCCCGGACATTTATCGTTTTATATCCAATACCCTGTTCTTTTATATTTCCCTTCATGTGTTGGGATCTGTATATAATGCGGTTTTGTTTTATTCCCTGAATTACAGCCTGCCTCGTCTTTTCAGCCTCCGGATCAGTTATAAATATTCAAAAGAAAGGAAGGAGGTAAAAACGGGACTGCCTCGCCAGGCCATCCCAAAGCATCAGGGACTTTATCAGCCAACCACCAATTCTGAATGAAATCCTTTGCCCTCATTGGCGCTGCAGGCTTTGTGGCGCCCCGCCACCTGCAAGCCATCAAAGACACCGGTAACGTCCTGGTGGCGGCTTTCGATAAATTTGATTCCGTCGGGGTCATGGACAGCTTCTTTCCCGAGGCCGATTTTTTTGTGGAATTCGAGCGTTTTGACCGCCACCTGGAAAAAAGAAAACGGGAAGGGAAAAAACTGGACTATGTAAGCGTATGCTCACCCAATTACCTGCATGATGCCCATATCCGTTTCGGACTCAGGCAGGGTGCCGATGTGATTTGCGAAAAACCCGTCGTCCTCAATCCCTGGAATATCGGAGCCCTTAAAGAAATCGAAAACGAAAGCGGCCGAAAGGTGAGCACCATCCTGCAACTCCGGTTGCACCCGAAAATCGTGGAATTAAGAAACAGGATTCTGTATGGGCCTCCAGAAAAGATTTATAATATCGACCTCTGTTATATCACCGCCCGGGGCCATTGGTATTACACCAGTTGGAAAGGCGACCTCTCCAAATCCGGGGGAATCGCAACCAATATAGGAGTGCATTTTTTTGATGTACTGGGCTGGATATTTGGTTCCGTCATGCAAAATACAGTGCATCTGCATAACCATGACCGCGCGGCTGGTTACCTGGAACTGGAAAGGGCCAGGGTGCGCTGGTTCCTGAGTATTGAAGCAGCTACCTTGCCAGAAGAACTTGGAGTGAAGAAGGCCCGCAGTTACCGCTCCCTGGCCATCGACGGGGAGGAAGTCGACTTTTCGGAAGGATTTACGGACCTTCATTCCCTGAGTTACCGGGAAATCCTGGAGGGCAGGGGTTTTGGGCTGGACGACGCCCGCCCTTCGATCCAGACTGTTTATGAGATCCGCAATGCCTCTCCCGCCGGACTGAGAGGAAATTACCATCCCTTTGCAGCCAAGCCATTGGGTAAACATCCCTTTAATTTGTGATGATAATATTTAATCGAACCCCCTTGTGAAATCCGACGAAATCATCATCACCCCGGACTCCTTGGAAAAACACTACTGGATGGACCTCTGGCGCTTCAGGGAACTGTTTTATATCCTGAGCTGGCGGGACCTGAAGGTGAGGTACAAACAAACGGTCCTGGGCCTGGCCTGGAGTGTGCTCCGGCCGGTATTGACAACCGTTATATTTTATATCGTGTTTAATAAAATTGCCAAACTGGAGCCTCCCGGGGTGGCGCCATATATCCTCCTCGTTTTTGCGGGCATGGTACCCTGGCAATTTTTCAGCAATGCCCTGAGCGAGGCCAGCAACAGCCTGGTTGGGAATGCAAACCTGATCTCCAAAGTTTATTTTCCTCGGATGATCATTCCCGCCAGTTCCGTGATCACTTCCCTGGTGGATTTGCTGATCTCATTGGGCATTTTGGTGATCCTTTTTATATATTTTCAATACCTGCCCGATCTGAAAGTATTATTACTTCCCTTATTTATTCTGTTGGCATTTGTTGCCGCTTTCGGCACGGGCCTTTACCTGACTGCGCTTAATGTCAAGTATCGTGATTTCAGGTATATTATTCCTTTTATTATTCAGATAGGGTTGTATATCACACCAGTAGGTTACAGCAGTTCAGTTATTCCTGAGAAGTACCGTCTCTGGTATTCCCTTAATCCCATGGTGGGGGTCATCGATGGATTCCGCTGGTGCCTTCTGGACGAACCCTTTTATATGAATGGTTTTTTGATCTCCCTGATCGTTTGCCTGTTTTTTCTATTGCTGGGTATATGGCATTTCAGGAGGACAGAGAAAAGTTTTGCAGATGTCATTTAGGTAGTCAGTGGACAGTAGTCAGTAGCCAGTTCTCAACCTCAACCT
>CAYOPD010000250.1:0-2549 GCA_964405735.1 uncultured Saprospiraceae bacterium
TGGCTATTGATGGTCAGGCTGCCTTCATCCACCTGGAAGGCCACCTGGTTGGTGGTTTTATTGGCATAGATGGCGATGCGCCTCAGGGATTGCAGCAATTGGCTCCGGTTGACCGTCAACACATTCGGATTGTCCACCGGGATCACCCCGTTGTAATCAGGGTATTTGGCATCGACCAGGCGGCAAGCCAGCAGGCTGTTTCCAAATAAAAAGAAAGCGTTTGACTTGCTGAAGGAGATTTCGACTTCCGTATCCGCAGGCAGGATATTGTTTAGCAGGGAGCAGGTTTTTTTAGGCAGGATAAACTGGGTGGCTACATCGCTGGAGACCCCCTGGAAAACGTATTTCACCAGTTTATGGGCATCCGTGGAAACAAAGATGATTTTGTTGAAATCCAATTGTACCAGGATGCCGGTCATCGCCACCCGGAGTTCATCGCTGCTGGTGGCAAAGAGGGTTTTTTGAAAAGCATCGTGCAGGATGCTGGAATTGATTTTGATGGTATCCTGGGTGACGGTGGAAGGGAAACTTGGGTATTCACCCGGGTTTTCACCTGCAAGGCGGTAGCGGCCATAACTCGAAGTGATCTCAATGCTGTTGGTGGCCGTATCCACGGAAAAGGTGACCGGTTGTTCGGGAAGCGACTTAAGCGTATCGATCAGGATCTTGGCCGGGATGGCGATGGCCCCGTTTTGATCGGATTTGACTTCCATTTCGGTTTTTACAGAAGTCTCCAGGTCAGTGGATTGTATCGTCAGGATTTTCCCTTTGACCTGGAAGAGGAAATCTTCCAGGATGGGAAGGACCGGGTTGGTGCCAATCGCACCGCCGGCAATTTGAATTTGTTTGAGCAGTTCGGCTGAGGAGACGCTGAATTTCATTGAAATGGATTATTTAAATTCCGGGGGCAAAATTAACCAAAACCCGGAAGGCTGCCAATCTTTAGCGGCAACCTGGCCGTCCTATCCCAATTTATTTAAAAAAAATTATTTTGCGTCGGTGTTAAAAATATCCCGGATGCATACATATTTACCATCCCTTTTTTCGAACAATGACATGTATTTGCCCGTACTGACCACAGCGCCGGTACTGTCTTTTACCGTGGACTTGCCGGTTTCCACGACGTATCGGCCATCTGCAAAAATATCCATCACTTCAAAAGAGGAAGTATTATTGGTTGAATCGGCCATGAGATCCTCTTTAAGGTAGTTCATAATGGCTTCCGCTCCGGAGGCAATTGGTTTTTCATTGGGTAAACTGATCGCATCACTCGCATAATAGGCCATGATGGCGGCCACATCTCCCGCATTCTGTGCAAGGGCATAGGCGTCTTCCATAGCCTGGATTTCAGTGCGGATCTGAGCAAGATCCAATGCAGGAGCCTCGACAGGCGCCGTTTTACAGGCAATGGTGAACAAAAAGAAACCGATCAAGCTCAGCTTGCCGGCATTTAGAATATTTTTCATAAAATGGTTTTTATTATAAACAATCGTTTAAGGTACGACAATAAATTTTAATCAACTTAAATATCAATTATTTATATATTCATTTTTTCAACATACCCCTCCCTCGACATGAATATGGCTTCCAAGAAGAGCCAGGAGAAGTTATTTTGAGGCACAGGTCTGGCCACCGGAATAGTAAATTTTGAAGACTTTGAATTCGCTGTAAGTGAACAGTGCCTAGAGAGCTATCTACAAGTTCACTCAAGGCAAATAGCCTGTTTTTTAAGATTGGGAGGTACCCCTGCACATAGGCCCTAATCCTGGGTTGAAGCATTTTTTTAAAGGATAACATCTACATGTAATTGTTTTTCCTATCTTAAGGACTCCATTTTGAGCTCCAGCCCGGGGGAACCATGCAGATGATCCCCAATAGCAATTTCTAATATCAACTACCATTACCCTTATGCAAAAGCAATACCTTATTGGCTTACTCTTTTTGTGTTTTTCGATAAACGAGAAACTGACAGCCGGAAATTACCTTCCCTGCGGATCGGCAACCGGAAATTCCCTGGTACCCAGCACCACACCAGACCTTCCACTCGGACGGACCTATAATGTATCGGTAGGCTCATCCTGCGACTACTTTGTCCCGGATATGAGGATATTCTGGACGAGCCGCACCGGCAGGGGATGGAGGCAGTTTGGATCAATCCGGCAGATACCGGCACCGGGAACCAGAGTGGTCCTGAACTCCGGAGGCTGCATCAACCAGGCTGTCGTGGTAAACCTCACCGTGGATTTTCATTTTAATAATGGCACCCCGGTCAATCCCAGAGATGACCGGTATTGTTCGGTGGACTTAGTCGATACCTTTATTGTGGAGGATAAAATTCCCCCGGTGGCCCGTAGTATTTCTATCAGCACTGCAAATCCTGATTTTTCGGCCGGCGCCCTGAAATCATTATTTACCTCTTCGGCTTTAACGGATAATTGTACCCCTCTTGCCACTTTACAGAATAATCTGGAATTTGTAACGGACCCGAGGAGGCCGGCAACCGTCGTGATTCGTTGTGGGTCAACCAATACCTATCGTGTTTCATTCAG
>CAYOPD010000251.1:0-2497 GCA_964405735.1 uncultured Saprospiraceae bacterium
GATGAAAGGCGGCATCTACGACTGGCTGGAGGGCGGATTTGCCCGTTATTCCGTCGATGAAAATTGGATCCTGCCCCATTTTGAGAAGATGCTCTATGACAACGCCAGGGCGATCAGCATCTATTCCCTTGCTTATCGAAACACCGGCAAAAAGGAATACCGGGCTGTAATCCGTGAATGCATTGCCTTTCTTGAAAACCATATGAAGTCAAAAGGCGGTGGTTATTATTCTTCCTTCGACGCCGACAGCGAGGGGGAAGAAGGAAAATATTATCTCTGGAGCCTGGATGAAGTGGAACAAGCCCTGGCCGACCCGGGTTTATTTGAATTGGCCAAATCCATATTTGACCTCAGTGAAGAAGGCAATACCCTGAAGTCAGGAAACGAAGGGCTGCCCGGCAAAAATGTTCTGGCCTTTTTCAGGGAGCCGGATGAAATAGCGGAGGACGGAGGATGGACCCTTGAAAAAGTGAATGAGGAAATAAACCGGATCAGAGAACGGTTGTTGATAGCCCGTCAACACAGGATAAGGCCCGCCGTCGACCATAAAATCATCTGTTCCTGGAATGCCCTGGTGGTTGATGCATTTGCGGATGCCTACCTTGCCCTGGGAGAAGAAAGCGATAAAAAGCTTGCTTTGACAAACGGGGAATTCATCTGGAAATCCATGGCAAAGCAGGACGGCAGCCTTTCACGGCTTTATGGTCAAAAAAGTAAAAGGGCAAGCGCTTTCCTTGAAGATTATGCTTTTACAGGCTTGGCTTTTGTAAAACTCTATCAGATCAGTTTTGATGAAAAATGGTTGAAACGGGCCAAAGGACTGGCGGATTATGCCCTCCGGCATTTTTACGATTCCGCCCAATCTGTCCTTTATTATACTTCTGTCCTGGATCCTGCCCTCGTGGCCCGCACCCGGGATGATCAGGACGATGTGCTTCCATCTTCCAATGCAGCTATGGCTATGCTTCTGTTTCAATTGGGGACTTATTTTGACAAAGGGGAATACCTTCAAATTGCCGGTAAGTTGACTTCAGCGGCCATGTTCCGGATGAAGGAACAAGGAATGTCCGCGGCCTTTGCATATTGGAGCCTCCTGTATGTTCAGGACAGCCGGCAACCCTTGTATGAAATAGCGGTGGTTGGTAAAAACAGTCTTGAGATCAGCAGCCGGCTGGCCAAACGTTATATCCCCAATGCTATTTGGATGGGGGGTCGCCGGGAGGGCAGCCTTCCGCTCCTGAAGGACAAACACAAACCAGGCAAGACTTTGATTTATATCTGTCAGCATAAGGTTTGCAAATTGCCGGTGGAGAAGGTGGAGGATGCGTGGAGGATAATGGGTATGTAGCGGACGTTCCGATTTTTCGGAATTAACCGTCCCGGCGAATAAATTCACCGCTAAATTTCAGGGTTAACCGTCCTGGCGAATAAATTCGCCGGGACAATTTTCCCACCATTTATATTAAATTATCCTATGAACTACAGAATGTAAGCCTGTAAAGGCTGATCAACACATCTATGAAGACTTTTTATATCAATCGCCTGCCCCATATTGTACCATTGGGAGGATGTTTTTTCGTGACTTTTTGCACCTATGATTCCATTCCCATCCACAGGAATTTAGGAAACAAAAGGCATGATTTGGAAGGATTTAAAACTTTCGATCGAAAGCATGATTTGAGTACTGGCCTTATCAATTTAACCCGGCCACACATCGCGACCATCGTTAAATCCACGATTGAACGACATGACCAGGACCTTTATGAATTGTTGTATTACTGTATTATGCCTACGCATGTTCATAAAGTGATCAATACCGGATTTAGGCCTGATCCCAAACCATTACATCAAATCATGAAAAAAGTTAAAGGAGCTTCTTCCAGAATGATCAACCTGGAATTGGGTAAAACCGGTGTGTTTTGGCAAGCGGAAAGTTATGATCACTTGATACGAAGCGATCGGGAATTGGGTGCCATTGGCAATTATATCCTTGAAAATCCGGTTAAGGCGGGATTGGTGACGAAATGGGAGGATTGGCCATATAGTTATGTAAAATGTTCTTAGCGGACGGTTTTACCGTCCTCCTCGAATAAATTCGCCGCTACCGCTCATATTTCCAATTTCTCCCTTTCCCTTCCGCCATCCATTCCAGGGCGGTTTGCATTCTTGAATTACGGGTGGTTTCGGTTTTGGCACCCGTGATCCATTCGATGTATTCCTTTCGGAAGGAATAGGAAGCGGCTTGAAAGGTTTTTTGGGCAGCTTTGTTTTTGGCCAGGGCTTTTAGCAGATATTCGGGGGCGGCCACTTCCTTTTTCGGAGCGGTTTCAGGCTTTTTGACTTTTATGCCTTTATCATTCAGCATGCATGCTTCTTTGATCATTTTGAGCATAGCCCGGTCGGAGGGCAGGTCCTTAAGGCTGGCGATCTTGCCCAGGTTACCCATAGCCGTGCGGTCGGCAAGTTGCAGTTTGCCCTGGGAAGACCGGATCAGTTC
>CAYOPD010000252.1:0-2465 GCA_964405735.1 uncultured Saprospiraceae bacterium
CTTGAGTATAAAAAACCCATAAGTCTTCCTGGTAAGTGGACATCAATCTCTGCCAGCACTCACTGCCCGTCCGCCACCTCCACAATCCAATACCTCGAACTCGGAGCCATATTCAAAATCAGTACCACGATATTCGTGCAAAGGCCGTACCCGTGAGGCATAAAGACATAAGGATGTTATTAATCTGATGCTGTCTTCATTCTGCTTTTCACCCACTCTCCAAGTGCAATATCTTCGCACCAAATATAACATCCTTTCAATCCACGGGTCATGAGAGTGCGGTAGGTATTCTTGATGATAAGCCGGACTGATTCTCTGGCATCCTTCGGGTTTTCTTTTAGCCTGGACTTATACCCTTTTATGCTTGAATCCATTTTGGAACGTTTGCTTGGGTCAACCATAACGATTCCGTTTTGATAAATTAAATCTTTTCCAATGATTACCCCAATATAATCAAGTTCAAGCCCTTGACAGGTATGGATACACCCCACTTCCTTTACGGAATCTGCTTTAATTGCCCACAAATAAGAATCCTGTGCGAAGTTCCAAGGCATGGCAAAGCCATACTCTGGAAAATGAATATCGGTTTTCGAAGTATTATTCTTGCTGATCCAATCCCAGCAATATCCGGCGACCAGCCTGGCTTTGTTTGATTCCTTGTTTTTTTCAAAAATTAAATCCCGCAGCTCGGAAGGATTGCTTAATACCCTGAAATCATAATTTATGCCTTCAAGCGAATTATTCGCGGTCTCTCTTATTTGCATAACGGAATCCAACCAGGCCAAATAACCATCACTGCCATTGCATCGGAACTGGGAAGACAACGCCATCTCAATGACTTCAGCATGCTGGGACGTGGCCCATCTTATGATCTCTCTTTTGGTTCCAATGTCCTTCATAGTAACCCTTTGATCCTCATCAATGAAAAAAACACTGGATTTGGAAGCGCGAATGATCTCTTTAACCTGGTTTTCACCAATGTTCTGAAACATCCCGGACCTTTCATTCAACCGGTGTGCCTCATCGACAATTAATAAGTCAAATGTATTAGGCGGTGTGTCGTGATAACGGCCCGATCCCTGGAACAGGGCATTAAACCTGGATCTTTTTAAATTACGCGTCAATTTACTCTCATATACAGCCCGGGGAGCTGCATTTTTAGTCACATACTGTGCAAGATATTCCCTGTTGGTTGTTTCAATCAATAAATTAATAGCCACTACAGATTTTCCCGTTCCGGGACCTCCTTCGACGATGACCACTTTTTTCCCTTCTGATTCGGAGGAGCGGCATGCGCTTAAAACCGTTTCAAACACCAGTTTTTGGTCATCAATAAGAATAAATTCCTTATTCCCCTTAAGTAGTCCAACTAAACTATCTGCCAAATGTTTGGAGGGTTTTATTTTTCCCTGATCAATACGGTACATGAGAGCACCATAATCGCCATACTTTACGAAACCCTTGATAAAGTCTTGCAATCGTCGCATATCTGTTTTTAAGAAAACAGGGGCCTTCTCCAGGTACTCCGAATAAAAAAGATTTCGAATGACCGTATCCTCCTTGTAATTGTGAAGAAAAGCACATGGTTTTATTGAGATGTTTTCTGTGTACACCGTTTCACTGAAATCATTCAAAAGGGTTGCATAGGACCAGGCCTGGTAAGAAGGGTGATTGGTCTCCAATAGAGTTTTATTGATTAGGGTTTTGATCACTCCGTCTTTTGAAGTCAATTCTGCAGTGGTCCATTGTTTAAGTTCAATAATGATGATATGGGGTTGGTGTAATTCATCCTCACCGGAGACAATAAAGTCAATCCGTTTTGAGGTTTGAGGAATTTGACATTCTATAGTTACTCCGGCATTCAAAGGAATTTCATCATCTGACAGGACTCTATCCATGTACAATAATGAGTTGCGCCAGGACTCCACTTCCCTACCTGATGTGCGACGATGAAGTTTTTTTACGAAATGATCAAGAATAATATTTTCTATTTCCCCGGACAAAACGGCATTTCTGAAACCGGTCTTTGTATCCTGGTAGACGATCATAACTGGTCATATTTTTTTGCGCTTCCCTTTGACTTTTCTATCGGATATTTTTTTTTGTTTTTTTCAATTTTTTCCATTAAAATGGACTTAACATCCAAATGGTAAAAGTCAGCAAGCAAGAAGGCGTATGCAAAGATATCTGCCAGTTCTTCTTTGATCTTTTCAATTTTGGCTTCGGAAAAATTTTTCCAAAGAAAGGCTTCCAGCAATTCAGCGGCTTCAATGCTGAGGGCAACTGCCAAATCTTTTGGATTATGAAATTGCTTCCAGTCCCTTTCGTCTCTGAATTTTATTAGTTCGGTTATAATTTTATCAAGTTCTTTCATGATGGATTTTATTTAATGATTTCATTGCAATGGCCTGATCCAGTACCTCGACCTCGGAGCCATATTCAAAATCAATCCCTCGATATTGGTG
>CAYOPD010000253.1:0-2443 GCA_964405735.1 uncultured Saprospiraceae bacterium
CATGGGCTATTCCTGCGGTTAGCTCACCCAGGGAGGCCATTTTTTCTGATTGGATCAGTTGGGCTTGGGTGGATTTTAAATCGGCCAGCGCTTGTTCGGCTTTATTCCTTTGCAGGTCGATTTCTTCTTTTTGTCTGCTCAATAAAGCATTGGCTTGTTGTTTCTGCCGGTTATTCCGGATCAGGAGGAGGAGTACTACCAGAGCTGATACGAATCCCGCTGCTATGCTGAATAACCACCAGCGTTGATTTTGATTCTCTTTTTCCTGCTTCAACTTTTCCTGTTCCAGGCGGGTTTTTTCCTGTTCGCTGTTTTGGATCAGGGCTTGAATTTCCAGGTCTGCTGTATGGCTGGCCGCGTCTTCTGCTTCCTTTTTCCTCACGAAATCAGTAAAAAGTTTCAGGTGATGATAGGCTTCTGGCTGGTTACCCAATTTTTCGTATGCCTGATAGAGCAACCCATGGGCTTTTTTTAAAGATGACTCTGAATAACCCAAAGTATGTCTGTGTTCTACACATTTTTTTGCATACCTGATTACTTGCTTCCAGTTGTCCAGTGCCCTGTAGCATTGTGCCTGATAGAGATTGATCCATAAATCTCCCATCGGGTTTCCACCCTCCTTTACAAACCATTCATTGGCCTTTTCAAAATTATCAATGGCCTCCGGATAATTACCTTTTCCCATCTGGATTTGCCCTTTGGCATCCAATTGTTTGAATTCGCTTCCGTTCAGGGATTTGGCCTTCAAAATATTTTTTTCAGCCTCCTCAAACTCCCTTAATGCGATCAGGGTAAATGCAAACATTTCATAAAAACCGGCATGGCCCGGCACTTCATCAATTTGAATGCCCAGATCCAGGGATTTTTGATAATATTCCCTGGATTTAGGGTACATTTCCAGAAAAGCAAAAATGGCTCCCAGGCTTTCCAGGGTTGATCTCCTGAATGACTGATCTCCAATCCGCTCCATGAGATGATTGGTCCTCAATAGGTAATCCGCCGCCAGGGCAGTTCGGTTGGTTCCCCAGAAATAATGACCAGCAAGATCGTTGTACATCCAGGCGGATTCCCTTTCATCCTGGTGCCGGCTTACCAACAGGGCAATGCTGGATTCCAAACTGTCGGCTTCAACGGTTTTTCCCAGTTGGCTAAGAATCCTGAGTTGTAACAATCTGGACTCAAAAACAGGTATGGTAGCATTTATAGCGTCGAAGATACCTTCCGCCTGATTTGCATTTTTCAAGGCCTCATCCCATTGGTTCAGGGTCAAATAGTTATGGGATACGGCGAAAAAGAGGTGGCCACGGATTTCAAGATCCTTGTCCGGAGCGAAGTACTCCAGTGCTTTCAATAATTGTTTGTTTTTAATAGCCAGATCAGGGTTGTAGGTTGGTAATCCAAAAGGCGTTACCGGAATTTCCGTAAGATGATTTTGCCGGTAAAACAGTCCGGCCTGCAGGTTGTAGATATTTTCCAGTGGATTGCCCCGGTGAAAAAAGTTCATGGTTCTCAAATACCATCCTTCCCCATTCCGGAACTTCAGTTTTGCGGAGAAATGGCGGGCTTGCCCGACCGCCACCAGGCCCCTTTCATATTGCAAATCGTTAAAACAGAGCCTGGCCAGTTCATGCAAGCGGATCACTTTTAAAGTGTCGTCCCGGTTTTTGGAGTCCAGGAGGCATTGCAGGCTATCTATTCTGGTGTTATAAGGACTGACCGAATCCTGGCCGGAACAGGTACATGCAAGTCCAATTAACAGGAGCAGGGGACAAATTGAATTTTTCATTTTCACCGGGTCTGAGCGTCATGCTTAGGGATCCTTATCACTGATTCCACCTCGATATGGATTGAAAATAAGGAGAATTTAATCAGTGAGGGTTAACTATCTTACCCTGGTAACGACTGTTCTGTGTCCCTGCTGCCTATACCTACGATCCGTATATGACATAGATCGCATGCATCGGAAATGTTTATGTCGAGTTTTCGCAGCAGTTTTCGCATCGGCATCATAGATGCCTAACCTTTAGAAAAAAAACAAAACATAATAAAGGCTTTGCCAATTAAATTTAAAAGGGGACAATTTTTCAGTACGGATAAAATCCGTGGACGCCGTCTTGATTTCTCTTACGAAGTCAGATTCCGATTCCACTGGTTTGAGCCCAATTAATATGTGAATGTGGTCTGACATGCCACGGATAGCCAGCAGCTTGTGACCTCGATTTTGCACGATACCTGTAATGTATTTATACAGTCTTTCTTCCCATTTAGGACAGATCAAGGCATCCCGCCTTGCGTTCGCATTTTTTAATTAAACCGGTAATTGAACAATAAATTCCGATCCATCGCCTTCTTCCGACATCACTTCTACTTTCCCTCCATGTCCCTTCGTGACAATATCATAAGCCAATGACAATCCCAGCCCCGTCCCTTCTCCGGTTGGTTT
>CAYOPD010000254.1:0-2430 GCA_964405735.1 uncultured Saprospiraceae bacterium
GGCCGACAGCATTTCCCTGACCTGCATGGCGAACGGCACGATGGACCAGCCCGACGGAGCGGATTATTTTTTATTCGACCTTGAAGGGGAGGGCCGGTGCACCCTGAGTGTAAATAAAACAGGGAGCGGCGAAATCCTGGTCCGGATCCTGGATGCTTATCGAAGCGGGCAACCTGAAGTGAGGAACGTCTACCTGGCATCCGCTATTAATCATAACCAATTGATCGTGGGACTTCTCCCGGGGAAGTACTATATCAAAGTCGAATGGTACAATGGGGGAGCCTGTCAATATACTTTGGGTCTTGGGCTCAGTCCTTCGGCCTGGGGCCAGGACCTGGAACCCAACCACCCTTTTCAGCAAGCGGGAGGGATCCGTACGGATACGCTGTTCGGAGGGAGTCTGGGTTATTCTCAGGCGGGATCGGGGGAAGATCCGGAAGACTGGTACCGGTTTGAAGTGGAAGAAACCGGGCTATTCAACATGAGGATATTCAAGGAGGGAAGTGGTGAAATTCAAATCAAACTTCTCGAAGACCCTTCCAATACGGCTGTTTGGATAAAAGATAAGTATTTGACTCAGAATGAGAATTCCGATTCCCTGATTCATCCCCTGAGAAAAGGCCGTTATTATTTACAGCTCGCTCGAGTTGGATTCAATCTGGACGCGGATTACCAGATCTCGATTGGGCTGATCCCCCTGGGGATAAAAGACGATGAAGAACACAACAACCAAGCCATACAGGCCACGACTATAGGTTTGGATACGGCCATTACCGGCAGCCTGGGATTCTATTCTCCAGGCAGCGGGCTGGAGACAGATAACCGGGATTGGTACCGGATCCGGGTGAATAAACCGGGCCTCCTGCTCCTAAAACAAAAAACCAGTGTTACAGCCGGTTACCGGATGACGATCTGGGCGGGAGACGGGGTCCAGCCACTGATCTTTATTGATGTTTCACCCGGCATGTCCGGTGACTCGTCCGCCTATCTGTTCCGGGATACCGGGACATATTTTTTATCGCTCGAACCCTGGTCGGGAGGATATGGCTATTATGAGATAAACGTTTCATTTTTGCCTTACCCGGTTGCGGCTTTTGATTACACCCAACTGGATAACAAAATTTCTTTTCATCAGCAGTCCCTTCATGCAAGGACCTATCATTGGGAATTCGGGGATAGTGCTTCATCTACAGCCGCCGAACCAATTCACAATTATTCAGATCCGGGCGTCTTCGAAGCTTGCCTGATCATCCGGAATGCGGCGACCAGCGATACCATCTGCAAACCTATTACCGTGAAGGGAATTGCCTCGGTTTACCCCCGGTCTGCGGGCAACACAGGAGACCTGACCCTCTCGGTTTATGGCGGAGGTATGGATGAAAAGAGCATCCTCCGTCTGAGAAAAGGCGGAGCCCTGATTACCGAACAAACCATTACCCGGCGCTTTGCCCTGGACGGGATATCCGGGACTTTGGATTTGAGGGGCAAGGCCACCGGCCTGTACGACGTAGAAGTGGAAAACGGGGACGGCGGGATTTTTTCCCTGAAGGATGCCCTGGAAATTGTGCCGGGTACTTTTCCAGATCCCTGGGTGGAAGTCACCGGGCGCAACCGGATCCTGTTTAATACCCCCTCGACCTATAAGATCCGGTATGGAAATAACGGCAACGTCGATGCCACCATGGTGCCGGTCTGGATTGCGATTTCGGAGGTGCCGGGATTGGAAGTGAATTTTACTGGGACTCAGTTTATTGAACTCAATGAAGCGGGTGACAGCCTTACCGCAGATCTTTCAGATACGGACGAATATTTAATCATGGATACTGTTTTAGGCAAGCCCTTTAAAGCCAGGGTCTATCCATTTCTGATTCCTGTAGTGGGGGCCAACAGTTCAGAGGAATTCAATATCAGGATCAAAGCTGGTGCCGATATCCGGATCCAGGCCTGGACCAATATGCCATTTTTTCAATCACCGCTGGATTCAACTGTTACCAAATGCATCCGAAACGTAAGCATACATGTTTTGGCGCCCCTGCTTGGATTATTACCATTTGAGACTTTCGGTAATTGTATTATTGACGAATTTAATCGTACCATTAAGGAATTACAAAGATACTACAGCATTTTGGGAGGATTTGCAAACGATAAAATACGGGCTGAATTTGAATTAACACCGAAGAATTTTATAAAACATTTAAAATTTATTAAACGATTAGTGAACGAATGTGTACTTAAAGAATATGGAATGGGTAACTATGAAAGCACACAAGGCTGGAGGACAAGGATGGCTGAGGGCATCACAATGGCCTTGATTAATCTCATGACTTTGCCACCTGAACAAATTATAGATTGTCTCAAAGGAAATTGTTCTAAAACCAATGCTTTACGTTCCAAACCCGGGGAATGCCGAGAATGTGCCACCTTCTGCGC
>CAYOPD010000255.1:0-2425 GCA_964405735.1 uncultured Saprospiraceae bacterium
TGACCTGCTCATTTCCTATTCATCCAATTTTAACACATCCAAAAAAGCTTTCTGGGGGATCTCCACACTTCCAATCTGCCGCATCTTCTTTTTGCCTTCCTTCTGTTTTTCGAGCAGTTTCCGCTTCCGGCTGATGTCCCCGCCGTAACACTTGGCGGTCACGTCCTTCCGCAAGGCTGAAATGGTCTCGCGTGCGATGATTTTGGCGCCGATAGCGGCCTGGATGGCGATCACAAACTGCTGGCGGGGAAGGAGGTCCTTCAGTTTTTTACACATTTTCCGGCCAAGGGCTTCCGCTTTATCGCGGTGCACCAGGGCCGAAAGGGCATCCACATTGTCCCCGTTGATTTTGATATCGAGTTTCACCAGGTCCGATTCGCGATAAACGGAGGGAGCGTAATCGAATGAAGCATATCCCTGGGAGATGGATTTGAGCCGGTCGTAAAAGTCAAAAACGATCTCGGCCAGGGGCATTTCAAACTGGAGTTCCACCCGCTGGGGAGTGAGGTAATGTTGTTTTTGCAGGCGTCCCCTCTTGTCCATACAAAGTGAAATGATGGAGCCTATAAAATCCGGGCGGGTGATGATCTGCGCATCGATATAGGGTTCTTCGACCTTCGAGATCATGGAGGCATCGGGCAACTCATGCGGGTTCTGGATATTGAGTTTGTCGCCCCGGGTGGTATAAGCAAAATAGGAAACGTTGGGTACGGTGGTGATCACTTCCTGGTTGAATTCACGCCTCAAACGTTCCTGCACGATCTCCAGGTGAAGCATTCCCAGGAATCCACACCGAAACCCAAAACCCAAGGCTGCTGAGGTCTCCGGTTCAAAGACCAGGGCCGCGTCATTCAACTGCAATTTCTGGATGCTGTCTTTCAGGTCTTCGTAATCGTCGTTGTCGATCGGATAGATCCCGGCAAAGACCATGGGCTTGACCTCCTCGAATCCCTTGATGGCTTCCCCCGGACGGTCAACATGGGTGATCGTGTCCCCAACCCGGATTTCCTTGCTGTCCTTGATCCCGGTAATGATATAGCCCACATTGCCGGCGCTCAATTCGGGCTTTTTGATCTGTTTGATCTGGAGCACGCCGATTTCATCAACCTGATAGTTTTTACCAGTGGCCACAAATCGGACCTTTTCGTTTTGACGGACCGTGCCGTTGAAGATCCTGAAGTAAGCGACGATGCCCCGGAAGGAATTGAATACTGAGTCAAAGATCAGCATTTGTAAAGGCGCCTTGGGGTCTCCCTTGGGAGCGGGGATGCGTTCGACGATGGCAGTAAGGATATCCGGCACACCCAGGCCGGTCTTGCCGCTGGCCAGGATGATCTCCTCCTTTTTACAGCCAACCAGGTCGATGATCTGGTCACTGACCTCATCGATCATGGCGGCTTCCATATCGATCTTGTTCAGCACCGGGATGATTTCCAGGTTGTGGTTGATGGCCATATAAAGGTTGGAGATGGTCTGTGCCTGGATACCCTGGGTGGCGTCGACCAGGAGCAGGGCCCCTTCGCAGGCCGCGATGGACCGGGACACTTCATAGGCAAAGTCCACATGGCCAGGGGTGTCGATCAGGTTGAGCGTATAATTTTGACCGTCCGTGTGCACATAATTCATCTGGATCGCATGGCTTTTGATCGTAATGCCCTTTTCCCTTTCGAGATCCATATTGTCCAGGGCCTGGTCCTGCATTTCCCTCGCCGCGATCGTGTGGGTCAGTTCCAGGAGGCGGTCCGACAAGGTGCTTTTCCCGTGGTCGATATGGGCTATGACGCAAAAATTGCGGAAGAATTTCATGGCGGGCGCAAATATACCATTTTTGGGAGGGTGCCTATGTATTAACTTTGCCAAGTATGAGGTATATGTTCTTTGTGGTCTTGCTGCTTTTTTTGGGAGCATGCAAGAACACCCCCGGGCTGCAGGGAAATGCCGTCAAAATCGTCCTGGACACCGAAGAGGTGCTCCCTGATCAGGATACTATATACCTCACCGGCAATCACGAGGCCCTGGGCAGTTGGAATCCCAAAGGCCTGGCTATGACCCGCCGCGCCGAAACCCGCTGGGAAAAAACCTTCCGGGTGCCGAAAAATACCCACCTCGAATTTAAATTTACCCTCGGCAGTTTCGAAAGGGAAGCGATCAGCAATTATGGCCTGATTCCCGACAACAGCCAGCTCGATGTAAACGAGGATAAAGAATTGTATTTCGTGCTGGAAGACTGGAAAAACCTGCTGATTCCTCCCAGGGTGAGCAAGGGTACCGTTCAATTGCACATGGTGAGCCCGCATAATGGACTGGCAGCCCGGAAAGTGACCGTCTGGCTTCCCGATGAATATGCCACCGCTCCGGACAGGCGGTTTCCGGTGATTTATCTCCACGACGGCCAAAACCAGTTTGATTCCACCCAGGCCTTCAA
>CAYOPD010000256.1:0-2309 GCA_964405735.1 uncultured Saprospiraceae bacterium
GCATAACCATCCTGCCCAACCATGCCGTCAAAGCCAGCCAGGCGGAGGCATCCCATAATTGTCAGGGGAATAAGTATCAGCAGGATTTCGGATCTATTTAAACTGGTAGCCATGATTGATGAGGTGTCTTTCAAGTGTTTTCAGGTCCCAGACCCCAAGCATTTTACCCCGGTTTTCCAACCGGTATTTTTTTTCAACAGGTTCTGCAATCTCCATCAGCGGTTTAGGAAAAAGAAAGGGCCGGATCTCCAAATTTAAAGGCCTCCAGTCGCCGGTGGTGATATCAAAATTCAATCTTTGGCCTGGAAATGAAGTGGTCATCAGGTAGGTGCTCTCAGACTTGATTATGTTTTTTAAAGCCATGCCAATATCTTCATACGAGAAATGCACCAGACAATCCCTGCATACGATGAGGTCTGCCTTCGGCAAGGGGTCCTGGATAAGATTCGACTTGATAAACAGCATACCCGGTCGTTGATACCTGCTTTGATTTTCTTCGATCAATTCACCAACAATATCCGCTCCGGTATACAGGATCCCGGTGAGATCCATGACGCTCATCCAGTTAAAATCCCCGCATGGGGAGTCCAGGATGGATTTGATTTGGAGCCGGTCCAGTGTATTTCTAAAATCAGGCGCTAACTTTATAGCCTGTTGGCGACTGGAACCTGGACCCGAATGACTCTCCGGGCTTCCCCAGAGGTTTTCCCGGTATATCCGTTCAAAGACCTTACCGGCTTCCAGGTTCAGGAAGCGGGATTTCTTTTTGTTGTATTGATATTTTGCATAATAATCCAGTACGAGTCCGGGGATGATTTTTTTTAGCATTGATTTCAGGGACATCTGACTGCAATCTTGGAATTGGTCTAAGGTACAAACTGAAGTCCTGAATCGGTTCCTCCCAAAATTCCTTCATTCAAGCGATAAATGTAGAGCCTGAGTTTTACCGTTTTCAGTTCCATTACGCGTTCCGGTTTCATACCCGGCAGAAGACCGTTGGGTTGTTCTCCGGGATCCGAGGGTCCCGCATAAGCCCAGTACTGGGCCCCTTGTTCCTTATGAAGCCGCTGAATCACTTCCGGTTTCAGTGCTGCTTCCTCCACCGACCAGCCTCTGCGTTTGGCGCGGTATAAAATTTTCGGATTCCTGCAATCCATTTGTCCATAAGTGACCACGACCAGCGCTGAATCTGGCGTATGCCTCCGGATCAGAGAGGCTATTTCAATCTCATCCTGGGGCAGCTTGTAATAATTCAATTCCGCATAGAGATAATTCACCCCAGCCAGCAGGCCAAACAACCCGTAAATCCTAAAAGGCCGGGAGGCCGCCAGGTTTATCCAGCCTAAAGCAATGAGGATGGCCACCGGTGCCAGCAAAGGGAGCTGATAATAATTGTGAACCACATTTTTGTTAAAAAAGATGAGGACACCCAGAATGAGGGCCAGGATCCAGATCTTCAGGAACCGATAATGGGCCAAGCGCCTGGCTTTCCAAAATCCTATGCACAATAAAGGAATACCTGCAAGACCGGCCACCTCGAAAATTCCCCGGTTAAATAAAACCCACCATGCATAAGGCCTAAGGCGGTCTGCCAAAGAACCGAAAAATAAGCCCGCTGTTGGCAGCATTTTATGATAGTGTTTAATATAAGACAGGTCAGGGGAGGCATTATTGATTCGATAAAAATGATTTTGCCAGGCCAGGAAAACAAGGACCGCCAAAATATAAAATCCTCCGACCTTTATGGCCCACCCGATCGCTTTCTGCCTGAAAGCATAATACAGCATGGGAAAAGCCCAATAAAAAGCTATGGGAATTTTAATAATAAAAGCCAGGGTTGCCGCCAGGCTGCTAACGAAGATATCACCCCATCGACGCTGATCGACTCCCCTCAGAAAATAATAAACCATTATATGCGACAGCAGGACAACGAAAAAATCAATGTGTATCGCGCGGGAATAATAAATACTCAAAGGCAACACGGTATAAACCAGCGTGGAACATATTGCCAGGGTCTCCCCAAACAGCAAATGGACGATCCTATAGAAATAAAATAAGGCGCCGGAGAAGAAAAGCAAAAAAATCAGGCGTGCCAATGGGATGGATTCGCCGGTCAGATGATACCCCAGTGCCACCAGGGCCTCAGGAAGCGGGAATTCCAGGATGAGGGTATCGGTAGCCCCCATCCAACAGACTGCAGGATGAAGAAGATCAATTCCGTTCTTGTAAAAATCCCAGATGAACCAGGCGGTATCGCATTGCCTCCAGTCGTGAGGCCCGTCGATCTCCGGCCCAAAATGCAGGAAACG
>CAYOPD010000257.1:0-2298 GCA_964405735.1 uncultured Saprospiraceae bacterium
CATTTTGGGCAACTTCTGAAGGAGTGTATTGCCTGGAAGCCGGTCAGGTGTTTTCATTTTACAACCACCGGACGCTGGAAAGGACAGAGTTGATGACCACCCCTTCGGATGCTCAGGCAAACCTGGCAACCTTTGCAGGTACTGTTTATGATCAGATGAACAATTGCATTTGGGCGCTATCGGCTGTGGGGGAGGGCCTGGTGCAATTCGTCTTGGACAAAAAGGAGGTGATCCACCACAAGCGGCCAATTTATAAGAAAAATGTGAGCCTGATTCCACATTCTAACTCTGAAGCAATGTGCTTCGACTCAAAAAGATATTGTTTATGGATCAACAGCTCTGACGGCTTGACCCAATTTACCCTGAATGACCGGCAATTTCATCACATCGATGCACTGAACGAACTCGTGGATCAGAAAACCTACGGCCGGTGGGTGGGCATCGATATAGATGCCCGTGGCATGATCTGGTTTGCCACCATGCCCCATGGGCTTATTGTTTATGATCCGGTAACTCAGACTTATTCCTTTCCGGACCTGAAGGGAGAAAGCCCGGAGGAAGTAGGGGAAGGGAATCTGAAGATATTTTGCGACCGGGATGGTTTGGTCTGGCTTTCTTATTGGAACATCAAAGGGATTTGCCAATTGATTCCATATCATCCTGCAGTCCGCCGGTACAAGGTGTCTCCTCAGCGAAAGGCTGCTTCTTCCGTGTATATTCAAAACATGCTCGCGGCTGACCTGGGTAAAATTTGGATAGGCACTGCGGAGGATGGCTTGCATATATTTGATCCAAAAAGAGAAACTTTCAGCGTTTTAAATCAGGCTGAGCTTCCGGGTATCGTGGGTAAAGGGATCGTGCCTATGGTCATCGATACACTGAGGCATAAAGCGTGGCTGAATGCCGGCCAGCCGGACCGCGTGTATGTCATGGACATGCTCACCTCTGCTTGTAAAACCATACTGTTTCAGGACTCATTTGGCCGGGTACTGGCTCCTGTAAACATCATCAACTTCTTATCCATCGGTTACG
This sequence comes from uncultured Saprospiraceae bacterium, assembly GCA_964405735.1. Taxonomy (GTDB): domain Bacteria; phylum Bacteroidota; class Bacteroidia; order Chitinophagales; family Saprospiraceae; genus JADJLQ01. The sequence goes on from CAYOPD010000257.1 coordinate 1,033, forward strand.
ATCAGACCATTCTTTTTTTTGATGCAGGCCATGGCTTTTTTGAATTAAACAAGGATAGCCTGGTGGCCCGACTGGTGATTGAATGGAAGGCGTCCGTGAAGGGTATTATACCTAAAATCATCAAAGGAGAAGGACTGGATTTTTTTATTCTTGCTCCTGTTATCTCAGGCCCAAATATCTATTATAAAAGGATCGAAGGCCATTGGCAAAAAACCGCACATGCTTTCGACCCATTCAATTGGACCGATCTCCTTTTTTTTGAACAAAGCTACTGGATGGCCGGAGACAATGAATTGCTTCATTGGGACCACCATTTCCGATTGTTGAAAAGGTATACGAGTGAGGACGGATTGCTCGGAAACATATTTTCCATCTTGCCGGACGGGAAAGGGAAAATTTGGTTTAATAACGATCAAAAGGCAATCGGTTACCTGGATGTCCAATCCGGAATGATCACCCTCCTGAATGAAGCAGATGGATACGTAAAACAATACTATAATCTGATGTCTCCACGTGCAGTCAAAACAAATGGAGATTGGTATGTGACCGGAAATTATTTGTCCCAGGGTGAAACCTGGGTGGACCGGGTAATGCCTGAAAAATATGGGAGCACCGCTCCTGCATCGGTGTATCTCAAATCCTTGAGCATAAACCAGCAACCCTATCCGTATCCGGTTGATGTCAATTCCCTGGGTTCCCTCTCCCTGCGCCACTTTGAAAATCTCATTAATTTGGAAACAGGTATTTTGAATTTTTTAGCAAGGGGGAAAGGCAGCCTGCGGTACAAGCTGGAGGGTGGCGGGATCGATGAAAACTGGCAGTTCGCCCCTTACTATTATACCATTCGCTATGAAGGGCTTCCGCCTGGAAAGTATAAACTAACCATGCAAGCTTCTAATGCGGCCAACGAATACCATGGTCCTGAAAAAGTCCTGCATATCCTGATTCATCCCCCTTTCTGGGCAACCTGGTGGTTTCGCGGGCTCTCTACCCTGTTGGGACTGGCCGGTTTATATCTTTTTGTCCAATACCGGTCTAAACAATTAAAGAAACAGAATATCCAGTTGGAACAAAAGATTCAGGAAAGGACCAGTGAACTGAATCAGTCGTTGGTGGAACTTAAAAACACCCAGGAGCAGTTGATCCAATCTGAAAAAATGGCTTCGTTGGGGGAACTCACTTCCGGGATTGCCCATGAAATAAAAAACCCATTGAATTTTATCAACAATTTTTCAGAAATAAACCTGGAATTGATACAGGAATTGG
>CAYOPD010000258.1:0-2295 GCA_964405735.1 uncultured Saprospiraceae bacterium
CCAATTCCTGTATCAATTCCAGGTTTATTTCTGAAAAATTGTTGATAAAATTCAACGGGTTCTTGATTTCATGGGCTATGCCTGAAGTAAGTTCACCCAGGGATGCCATCTTTTCAGATTGAATCAACTGGTCCTGGGTATTTTTGAGGTTTACCAAGGACTGATTCAACTCACTGGTCCTTTCCTGGATTTTATGCTCCAACTGTATATTCTGCTGTTTTAGTTGCCTGGACCGGTATTGAACGAATAAATAGATTCCAGAGAGGACAAACATGACGGATAAGCCGCGGAACCACCAGGTTGCCCAGAAAGGTGGATATATTTGCATATCCAGGACTCGCTCCGGCCCATGGTATTCATTTGCAGCATTGGAGGCTTGCATGGTCAACCGGTATTTACCGGGAGGAAGGCCCTCATACCGGATGGTGTAATAATACGGGGCAAATTGCCAGTCTTCAGTGATTCCGCCCCCTTCAAGTTTGTATCGCAGGTTCCCTTTCCCTTTTGAAAAGAAATTGAGTATTCCGGTTTCCACGCTGATCAGGTTTTCAAAGTGCTGCAGGGAAAGAGACTTTAGGGAATTGAGGTTTATGGACTCTGGATACGGATCCTGGTTTATCTTCAGGGATTTGATGTAGACGCTGGACGGAGCCGCTTGTGTAAATTTCTCCGGCAAGACCCGGTCCAGCCAGGTATCGCCCTCAGCCAGCCAGCTGCCGGTAAAATAACAATCTCCATTTGACATTACGGCACGCGTATCCCGAAGGCTAAAGTATTGTTTCGTATATCCATCCGATTCATTCAGGAGCTTAGTCATTCCGGAAAACAGGTCCAGATATCCGATCGCTTTTTGATCGTTGTTAAACCAAATCTTCCCCTTTCCATCAGGCAGGATGGACATGATGCTACCCAACAATCCATCTTCACTGGTATACCTTCTGATCAGCTGGAATGTTTGGTCCCAATGCAACAACTCGTTGTCACAGGCCATCCAGTAGCTCTGGCCATCAAAGAAGAGGTCGGTCCAATCCAATTGGTCAAAGGCATGATTGGTTTTTTGCCATCGGCCATTCACCTGTTTATAATACTCGTTTGCGCGTGCATTTGGAACCAATAAAAAAAAATCCTGTTCCCCGCCTTTGACTATTTTCGCGATTACACCTTTCTGGGATGAATTCCAGGGGATGACCAGGCGGGCAGTCAAACTGTCTTTGTCCAATTCAAAAATACCATGCCCCGCATCAAAATAAAGCACCTTTTGATTAAAATCGATGCATACGAAATTGATGATATTAACCGGGGTGATCACTTTGCCGGAGGAGTCGGTGAAAACAATTTGCCTGCAGGCCGAAGTGAACATATCCATGACATATACCCGGTCCGGAGGCCCTGCATTCAGCCAGGCCTTTCGTTTGAGCGTATCGATTGCCATCGGTACAATCCCTTTACCCAAAATTCCCGGAAGATCGGTTTGCGTTAAAATATCGAATTTACCCGAGGCAGGATCAAATATTTGTAATCCATCCTCCGCTGTACCAATCCAAATCTTACCCCGGTTTGCAACAAGCATATTCTGGATAAAGACCGAAGAAGCACCCTGTCTTTGCGGAGCCACCCGATAACGATGGACTGCAGGGTGGTACGGGATCAGTTGATAAATCCCCTTGATGGTCCAGAAAGAAAGCCAAACCAAACCATCCCGGTCACAATATATCTTAAGATTTCCTTCCGCCACTTTCTGTTGGCTGTCTCCCGCCAGTTCAGGCAGTGAATAGGTTTTGGTGGCAGGATCGTAGATAACGAGGCCAAATGGAATGGTCGCAAACCAAATCCTCCCGACCGGATCAATGTCTATCCCTACCCAACGGCTGTATTCTTTTTGATTGACCAATTCGTTGAGCGCATCCACGTGAATAAATTTTTGATCATCCAGGGTAAACTGGGTCAGGCCGTCAGAACTGTTTATCCAAATGCTGTTTCTCTTCGCATCGAAACACATCGCTTCAGAATTTGCATGAGGAAAATAGCTTACATTCTTTTTATAAAAAGGCCTGTTGTGCCGGATGATTTTCCCTTCCTCCAAAATCCATTGCACCAGGCCTTCCCCGGAAGCAGGGAGGGCCCAGATGCTGTTGTTTTTCTGATCATACATGAGGCCGGAAAAAGGCTCCAGGATTGCCCCTGCATCGGGTTGGATCCTCATGAGTTCCTTTCTTTCCAAGGTCTCGCTGTTGTAATAAGAAAACACCTGACCGGCTTCCAGGCAATACACTCCTTCAGAAGTTGCCCAAAATG
>CAYOPD010000259.1:0-2265 GCA_964405735.1 uncultured Saprospiraceae bacterium
ACCAGATATTTCACATTTACAATCAGGGTAATAATAAACAACGGATTTTTTTTACAGATGAAAACTACCGGTATTTTACCTGGAAAATGAAAGCCTATCTATATCCTTTCGCGGATATCATTTGTTATTGCCTCATGCCCACTCATTTTCATTGGTTGCTGTATGTGAGAAACATTGAAATAGAAAGAAAAGAACTCAGAGCACACGTTGATTCGATGGAGCAGTCACGCCCACGGCCATTCTATTCACATGGGACATCGAATAAAATCAAAAACTTCAAGTCAAATGAAAATAATCTGATAACATTTAATGATGCAATTGGAATCTTGCAAATGGCCTATACGCTGGCCATAAATAAGGAAAAAAACTGGACCGGTAGTTTATTTCGCAAAACTTGCAAAGCCCGGGATGGTTGGGAAGATGGATTTGTTACCGTAAACAAAGCACCGGGAATTCCCGATAAGCGGTTTGTCCTTGGATCCTCTTACGTGAACACTTGTTTTAATTACATTCACAACAATCCTGTTCAGGCCGGGATAGTAAAGCGAAGTGTCGATTGGCCTTATTCTTCTGCCAGGGAATATGCTGGTCTGTCCGTGGAACATCTTTGCAATAAACAAATTGGAAATGAATTTAACCGTACTGTATGACCTGTAGGGTTGATGACCATTCCGGCGTAAAAGCAGGGTATGCTTTTAGGTCAGAAAGTCACTACCTTCATCACATGAATAGACGCGACCTTATTAAAAACCTGTCAATAGCTCCATTGGCGGGCTTGGTTTCCAGTCCAGAACCAGGATGGGCAAACGGATCATTTGACCTGACAGCACCCGCTGATTCCATTTATGCCTCCATTGGCGTCGAACCCATCATCAACTGCCGGGGCACCTTCACCATCATAGGCGGATCCATGGAATTGCCAGAAGTGACCAAAGCCATGGAAGCAGCTTCAGGCTATTTTGTCCAGTATGATGAGTTGGCCATGGGCGTAGGCAAAAAACTGGCGGAATTGACCAGGGCGGAATGGGGGATTGTCACCTCCGGCTGCGCGGCGGCGATGAAGCATTTTACGGCGGCCTGCCTCACCGGTGGAAATCCGGAAAAATTATTGAGGATACCGGACCTGACCGGTTTTGAAAAGACCGAAGTCATCATCCCTCGCAGCTCCAGGAATGTCTATGACCATGCCATCCGCAATATGGGAGTGACTCTTATCGAAGTCAACACTCCGGGTGAGCTGGAAAAGGCGATCAACTCCAGGACGGCCATGATCTATATTATGACCGGCCCTGCAAACGACACGGATATGGAACTGTCCCTGGAAGTCATTTCCAAAATTGCCAAACCACTTGGAGTCCCCATCCTCGCTGATGCTGCCGCCGAAAACCTGACCATCCCCTGCGTCCACCTGGAAAGGGGCGCAACGGCCGTGGCTTACAGCGGGGGTAAGGCCATCTGCGGCCCTCAATGCGCGGGTATATTACTCGGGCCCAAAGACCTGCTGTTGTCAGCCTGGCAAGCCAGCGCCCCCCACCACGGGCCGGGCAGGGATAACAAAGTGGGCAAGGAAGAAATCATGGGCATGCTCGCAGCTGTCGAAGCCTGGACCAAAAGAGATCATGAGGGAGAATGGAAGCTATGGATGGAAAGGTTGGATAACATCGCTGCCAGGGTCAAAACCATGCTGGGAGTAACTACTGAAATCCGGCTGCCCACCGGCCTGTCCAACCGGGCGCCTGCCTTGCGCATTTCATGGAGTCCCGAACAATTTCATATAACCGGCGAAGAGTTTGCAGAAATAACCGCAAGGACCAAACCCAGGATCGCCATTGGTGGAGGATCAACCGATGGATCCACTTTTATTTCCATCGTGCCCAGCCAGATGCGGCAGGAACAGGTGCCCATCGTTTCAGACCGGATTCATGGAATCCTATCCGCCACAAGGAGCCCAAAACCCGGAAATTTCAGTGCCCCGACCTTACATATTGACGGCCAATGGGACCTGGAAATAGAATACTTCAGCAGCAAAAGCATGCATACGCTTTACCTGGAACAGGATGGAAACTGGGTCCAGGGAAGCCACCAGGCCGATTTTTCGGAATCCGAAGTTTTAGGAATGGTGGAAGGCGACCAGGTAAAATTGCGCAGTGTATTACGCAAGCCGGGCGATTCCATCACTTATTTGTTCCAAGGCACGGTGCAAAAGGATGAATCCGGAGAAGTGGAGATGACCGGTTCCATTCATCTTGGTGAATACATGACGGC
>CAYOPD010000260.1:0-2232 GCA_964405735.1 uncultured Saprospiraceae bacterium
TTTTTAAGTGTTTTTCAACCCTTAAAAACGGTCAACCTCTGTCAGGCATTGACAGTGGCAAACGCGTACCTCTTACCTCTACCCTCAAACCCTTTGTAGCCCTGTCGATTACTGCCGCTCCTGTGCCAAAGTGGGATACCCATACCTCTTACCTCCATCCTCAAACCTAATTATTCCTTTGTTTCAGCCCCTTTAAAAGGTACAGGCATGATTTCTGATTTTGACCTGACCACCTTAAAGTCTTCAAAACCTTTTCGGACGCCTTTGACTTCCCAGAAAAATTCATAGTCCCCATGGCCTTCCATCAGTTCCTCTACCCGGAATCCTTCGTGCGTAATTTCCGTGACGGCGAGCCCTCTTGACCGGGCGGAGCGTGGGGTGAGCTGGATGGTCATATCATCCGGAGAACAGACGTACCTGAAATGATCCGGAAAACGAATAAACCTTTTTCCCTCCACCAGCTGATCCTTCCCACGGCAATAAGCCCCGGCCTCCGGTCCTTCCAGCGAGGCATAGACTATGTCTTGATCGGCAAACTCCGGATGGTCCATTCTGAAATTTTTTAAACTGGCGAAAATCACCGGGACATTCTGGCTGTTGTAATACATACCGGCTCCTGGGGTTCCCCCATTCTGGGTAATGTACACATATGGATTCTTTCCATTTGTTCCACTCAGGGTGGTGCTCCGGAAGATAAATGCTCCATCGGTATTGTGCGAAGTCATATCGATGGCGCCATCGGTGTTTGGGGACATATTAAAATTTAACTTGCCGGCCTGATTATAAAAATTGAAGACCTGGGATCCGGATTGCGAAACTCCGAAATTAAATCTTGGCACATTGTCAAAATAACCGGATAAACCGTTGTAAAAAAACCGTGTCTCCCTCTTGGAACTGTTATCCTTTATCGAAAAGAAATTGCTGGTAAACAAGTGGGAGATGTTTTGATTGGGATTGAATCCTCCTCCGGTTTGATTAAAGTACCAAAACTTACTTGACTCCTTACCCAGGCCGAACCCTTCAGAATTGAAATCGAAATAATTTCCATTTAAACGGTTGATAACCTTACCGCCGGCCGGGGTCCATTCAGAAGTAGAATTTTTGTCCTGCAATTTCATGCCACTGTTGATCAAAAATTGGGCAAATTGATCGTCTTGCAAGTTAATGTTCAGACCATCAATCGAGAACTGGGTAACCTGCTGATCACCCACATACAAACTCAAACCTGTGGGGCCCACTTGATTGGACTCCGCGAGTTCCTTGAGCGTATCGATTATAAACATCCCTTTTGCATTGACATCCGAATAGCCACCGGCGTTAGCAAAATGGATCCCTTGCGGAAGAATGGTTATATTCTGACTGTTGAATACTTTTAAAACAGGGAGCGGGTCATTCAATTCAACCTCATTATTAAATTTTAATATTTTGCCGTTTTTCATGGTGACCTCGATTTTAACCATTATTTGAGCATCGGAGGTTGGGGCTTTGTTTTTAAAATAATTATTGACATTTTCTATATAAAAGGGCTGAAGTAATCCCTTTCCCAACTCCACATTCAACAAACCATTCGTAATTGTTGGAGATTGAAAAGTTTCGGAGTAAATGACGGTCTTGCCATCCTGGCTGCAAAGAGAAACCTTTATTTGTCCCACCTCTTCGGATTTGACCGCCATGTTTTTATCATCCACGAGCAGGATGGAAACGTTGCGCTGGGCTTTCGCTGCGGCCAGGACCATCAACACAAAGCCGACTGAATAAAAGAGTTTCATAGTTTTATTAATTTATAAAATGCCAAATGGCCCTTCGTATCTTCAAGGGATAAAAGGTAAATACCAGAAATCAGGGCCTGGGTCCCCAGTACCTCATCCCTTCCTGAAATATAGCCGGAGATCAGGCTCCGGCCGTTCAAATCAGAAAGCCAGAATTTCAGGTATTCTCCGGGCAATGTGGAACGGATAAAAATACTCGAAGAAAAAGGGTTGGGATAAATCGTGAGATGCCCGGCACCTTGCTCTTGCACCCCGGTTGAAAAGGAACTGAATACCGGCTGCAGGAAACCAATATAGATCCTACTACTGTCCCCGGACCCGGCTGAGCCGGACATTGGTACCCCTATTATATAGTGAAAGGTGATGCCTTCCTGAATGCTAATCCCTGCGGCTGAAGGATAAGCTATTTTTGCAATCCTTTGTCCCCTCAAATCAAATAAAGAAATGCAAAGCATAATGATCC
>CAYOPD010000261.1:0-2219 GCA_964405735.1 uncultured Saprospiraceae bacterium
CGGACATTCCGATTTTTATGATGGTATCGCCCACCCCGGACTTGATGAAGGTGAATGATGCGCAGGGGAATCCCCCAAAAAACCTGTTCGGCGTAGGGGAAACCCTGGATTATATTGATACTTCCTTCCTGCTCATCCCAACGGTCATAAAACCCAAATTGGGCCCATTGTCCGTGGGCATGATCTATAACCAGGCCGAGCCCCAATCGGTGGACGCCATGGAACGAATTAAAAAGCTGGCTGCGGAAAACCACATCAACCTGATTTTCCAGTCCATTCATTCCTCAGCCGATGTACAGCTGGTTTCCGCCTCTTTGCTTTCCAAAAACATCGACGTCTTTTTTGCAAACCCGGATAACGTCGTATTCGAGTCCTTTGAAACCATTGTCAAGTCCTGCAACGAAAAGAATATTCCCATATTCACCAGTGAAGCCGGCCTGGTGCAAAGGGGAGCCCTGGCCGCCTATGGAGCAGACCTGTATCAATGGGGTTACCAGTCCGGCCTGCAGGCCGCCCAATTCCTCAAAACAAAAAGCACCGAAGGCCTCCGGTGGGAGCTGGTCAAGCTTAGAAAAAATGTTTACAATGCCGAGGTAGCCAATAAATTCGGGATTGACTTGCCGGCAAATTTTCAGGCCCTGCAATGAGCCAGTTTTATCTGACCGCCCTGCAACTGGCTTTATGCCTGGGTCCCATGGCCCTGGGTATATTCATTTCCATGAAAGTATTCAACATCCCCGATATCACCACCGATGGCAGTTATACCCTTGGGGCTGTGATGACCGCGATCCTCTTGCCCCGGGAATGGCCGGTATTGGCCGTATTGCCGGCCTGCATGCTGACCGGGGCCCTGGCCGGTGTTTGCACCGGAATGATCCACACTAAACTAAAGATAGATGCCCTGCTGGCCGGGATCCTGGTGATGACAGGACTGTATTCCATCAACCTGATCATCCTGGGAAGGTCCAATGTGCCCCTGATCAATATTCCGGGATTGTTTTCGGCCATATCTCTTTTTGACAATGAATTGTATAACCATCTGGGTATATCGATCCTGCTCGTAGCCATCCTGATTGTCCTCCTCCATTATTTATTGAAGACAGATTTTGGAATTGCCATGCGGGCCACCGGAAATAACCCGGTCATGACTAAAACGTTGGGAATCAATAACGATGCGATCAAAATGATTGGCCTGGCGATCGCCAATGCACTCACTGCGCTAAGCGGTTTCCTGGTCGCCCAATTCCAGAACTTTACCGACATCAATATGGGTATCGGGATCGTCATCACCGGATTAGGTTCCGTTTTGATCGCCGATGCCCTGCGAATCTGGCTGAAGGCTTCTGGTACCGGGCTACAACTCCTGTTTGTCCTCGCCGGAAGCCTTGTTTTTCAAATGGTGCTGGCTTTTACCCTGGCTATGGGGATTGATCCCAATTTCCTGAAGCTGGTGACCGCCGTCTTTGTTTTATTGATCGTGGCGCTGCCCAGGGTAAGCCAGGAATTAAAAAACAATTCATATTCCCAATCTTGATTACGGTCCAACACCTCACAAAAGTTTATAATCCCGGACAGGAAAATGAAGTCACTGCCCTGAACGACGTTTCCCTGGAAATCAGGAAAAATGAATTTGTGGTCATCATCGGCTCGAACGGAAGCGGCAAGACCACCCTGTTGAACCTGATCCAGGGCACAGAGCGGCCTACATCAGGCACAATCACCCTCCATGGAAACGAGGTGACGCGACTGCCCGACTTTAAGCGAAGCCGGTGGATAGCCCGGGTATTTCAAAATCCCAACCAGGGTACCGCACCCGATCTTTCAATCCTGGAAAATTTCAGGCTGGCAGCCCTTCGCACCAGGCCGAAATTCCTTAAAATCGGGACTTCTTCCACTTTTAAAAAAAAGGTACAGGAAAAGATAGCCTCCCTCGAAATGGGCCTCGAAAATAAATTGAGCCGGCCAATGAACGACTTGTCCGGGGGCCAGCGCCAGGCCCTGACCCTCCTGATGAGCGTGATGGACGAGACGGATATTTTATTGCTGGACGAACCTACCGCGGCCCTGGATCCCAAATCCGCATCCCTGGTAATGAACCTGGCGGAACGATTGACCAAAACCTTGGGGATCACGACCCTGCTGATTACTCACAATTTAAAAGACGCCCACCAATTCGGAAACCGGTTGTTGCAATTCAGGGAAGGGAAAATCATCCATGA
>CAYOPD010000262.1:0-2201 GCA_964405735.1 uncultured Saprospiraceae bacterium
ACTCCCGTCGACGGGTTTACGCCTCTGTATTTATGGGCTCCGGCAAAGTCATTCGAGGACTTGTCCAGTTCACTGGATCCATTGACCAGGACCGCTGGAGCAGGTTGATATATTGTGAATGGTGCAGGAGCTTCTTGATACTGACGCAACAATTCCAGGTCATCCAATATCCAAAACGACCTGCCGGAGGTAGCAGCAATCAAATCACCCTGGTGTATCCGCAGATCGGTAATGGGCGTCACCGGCAAATTGAGCTGAAAAGCTTTCCATTCCTTGCCGCCATTCCAACTGATGTATACACCCGTCTCCGTGCCAGCAAATAATAAATCCCTCCGTTTGTCATCTTCCCGGACGACACGTGTGAAGGCGCCGTATGGAATCCCGGAACTGATATTGATCCAGGTCTTACCATAATCCGTGCTTTTATAAATGCCGGGGGTATGATCGTTAAATTTATACCTCGTCGTGGCGATATATACCGTTGCGGGATCATGGGGAGATACTTCGATGGCATTGATCAAACATTCTTTTAATCCGGAAGGGGTTACGTTTTGCCAGTTCTTTCCCGCATCCCGGGTCAGATAGACCAAACCATCATCGCTGCCCGTCCAGATCACTCCTTTTTCATGCGGGCTTTCCAGGACATAGGCCAGGGTGCCATAATTTTCGGCACCCACGGCTTCATTGGTATAAGGCCCACCCCCTTTGCCCTGTTTCTCTTTCTCATTCCGGGTGAGGTCCGGGGATGCTTCCATCCAGGTAAGTCCCTGGTCCTTTGTTTTCAGAAGTTTATGAGCTCCATGATAATACGTATTGGGTTCATGCCTGGACCAGATGATCGGAGCATTCCAGTTGTACCGGTATTTTAAATCTTTGGCATCCATCCCGAGGTATTGGATGGGGGCGGCCATGATGTTGGTGCTTGCTTTTGCTTTGGTATCCAGGATCTCAATGGTGCCCTGGTAACTTCCTCCCATTACGTATCGCGGATCATCGGGATTAAATGCAAGGAAAGCGCTTTCCCCTCCGGCAGAAGCAGTCCAGCTGGAAGTGGTGATGCCGCTGCTGCCCAGTTCACGGCTGGCAATAACCACTGAACTGTTATCCTGCTGTCCGGCATAGATCCTGTAAGGAAACTGGTTGTCCACATTGATACGATACAATTGAGCGGTAGGCATATTGCTCTGCGAGGACCAGGTCTCGCCATGGTTTACCGTAATGCCCGCTCCACCATCGTCGGCAATGACCATGTTTTTTGAATTGGAGGGGTTGATCCATAAATCATGGTAGTCCCCATGCGGCCCCGAAAGTACTTCCCAGGTTTTGCCACCATCCACGGACCGCAAGGCCGGGGCGCTGAGGACATAGACCGTATGTTCATCTAAGGGATCGGTGAATAATTCGATATAATACCAGGCCCGCTGAACCAGTCGGTGATCGTTGGTCACCCGATCCCAGCTTTTTCCCGCATTGGTAGAAACAAACAGGCCACCGGCTTCTTTCTCAGAATCGCTTTCGATCAAGGCATAGACTCGTTCTGAATTGGACCGGCAAACTGAAACCGCCATTTTTCCCATTCCTTCCGGCAAACCGTTGTGGATTTTTTCCCAATGTTCCCCTCCATCCGTGGATTTATAAAGTCCGCTGCCCGGGCCCCCGCTGATCACTTTCCATGGAAGCCGTCCATGTTCCCACATAGCGGCATAAAGGACCAGGGGATTGTTCATATCCATGCTCAGTTCTGAACAGCCTGTTTTATCGTTTATATACAATACTTTTGACCAGTTTTTTCCGCCATCGGTGGATTTAAATATCCCTCGCTCGGTTGACTGACCATATAAGGCGCCTTGAGCGGCGACAAAAACGATATCCGGGTTTTTGGGATGGATGGCGATGCGGGCAATATGCTGGGTCAGTTCCAGGCCCATTCTTTTCCATGTTTTGCCGGCATCGGTCGATTTGTATACGCCGTCGCCGTGATGGGTCATCACACCGCGCACGGCGTGCTCCCCCATGCCCACATAGACTATATTGGGATCCGATTCGGAGACGGAGATCGCGCCCACCGATCCCGTTTTGAAATATCCATCCGAGATATTGTTCCATGTAATACCCATGTCTTCCGTCTTCCATACTCCGCCGCCGGTAGTTCCCATATAATAGGTAGTGAAGTTTCCGGCCACTCCTGTTGCCGCAACGGA
>CAYOPD010000263.1:0-2161 GCA_964405735.1 uncultured Saprospiraceae bacterium
AGTGCCCTCCGCGCGAACCCTCCGTCACCGGTATCTCAATTCTTACCAACACCCCCTGTCCTCCACCGCCATCCCTTTTACAGTCTATGATCTCTAATGAGCTGCCCGGATACTGGATCTTTAGCCGGTCCTGGACAAGTCTCAGCCCAAAGGAATTGCCGTTTAGTTTAAAATCCGGGCCAGGGCCGGTTCCATTATCCATTACCTCAATGAGCAGCATCTCCCCTGAAAAATTTGTCCGGATCTCCAGTTTTTTTTCGCCCTCATTATGCAGCAGCCCATGCCAGATGGCGTTTTCAAGCAGGGGTTGGAGAATCAGGGTGGGAACGGGTTGCTCCAGGCTTTCTTTATCGGAGTGGATCTCCAGTTGAAGGGGTTTGGCAAAGCGGAGGGCTTCCAGCCGCACATAGTTTTCGGAAAATTCCAGTTCCTGGGCGAGGCTATGCAGCTGGGTATCGCTGCTGTTTAGGACACCACGCATCATCCGGGTAAACCGGCTCAGGTACTGGTCAGCTTCCTCCGTTTTGTTTTGGCGGATCAGGTCCTTGAGGGCGTTAAAACTGTTGAATAAAAAATGCGGGTTGATCTGGGCTTTGAGCAGGCGCAACTCGGCCTGGCCCAGCTTTTTTTCGATCTCCAGTTTTTCTTTTTCCAGCTGCAATTTTTTGTTCAATTCGGATTGCAGGCTTTCGTTTTTCTGAAGTTGTACGATGAGGTCCCGCTGTGTATTGATGTTTTCATTCTGGATTAATTTTGTACGGTAACCGAGGCCTATCGAAAAGATCAACAATTCCAGCAGTATGCCGTATTGGGCATAGGAGGCGCCCCGGAATTCGATATGTTGTCCGGTCAGCCGGATGGATTGTTCGTTCACCAGGCCTATGACCATCATCACAAACAAGACCAGGGTGCCGGCCAGGATAATCTTGGAGAGTGCATTGTTGAGTTTGGCCACAAAATAAATAATGGCCGGGCATCCAATGATTATAGCCAGATCACGGACAGAAAAAAAGATTTTAATGGCGGTCTGAATCTCCCCCAGGGCGCTGAACAAGGTGTACATCAGAGTTGCGCCCAAGTACAGGCTTGAACTTGCTTTAAGAAAGTCCACCATCCGTGGATGATTATTATTATTAAGATTTAAAAATGAGGTCACAAACAGAAAATAGCCCAGCATGATTCCAAGGGAAAACCACCGGCCAATGATTTCCCTGCTCCAGCCCAGCCATTCTAAATTGAACCCCAGTACATGGCCGGTGCGCAGGATATAGAAGGCACAAATAAAAAAAAGGTAAATGGCATAATGGAAAAATACCTTTTGCCCATTGATCAGCCACTGAAAAAAGATAAAAACAAAAAGAAAGAAAGTGGTTATAAGAAAAGCAGTCCTAAAAATATTTTTCTGGAACTGTTTAAAAAAGGCATCCCGGCCTATGGTTAAAAGTTCCTGTTCGTCCACAATCCTGATCCGGGGAATAAATCGGTCAGGCGATCTCTGCCCAAACCGGTTATCCGTCTTCAGGAAAAATACATTTCCTGTTCCTCCCCCAGTCTTGAATAAGGCATAATAGGATTGATCCGGTGATAATGTTCTTAATGGTATTCTGTTCCCTTCATAATATAAGTACGCCATATATAAAAAAGGGATCCAGATGAATCGTTGCCCTTTGTCATCAGGCGGAGTTGTCGGTGAGAATTTTATCCAATGAATGTATTTTGATGGCAGCGGCTGTCCGGGTGCCGGTGACCTGAATAAATGGTCGTATTTATTGTCCACAAAATCCCGGATTGTCAATTTGCCTGAGGTATCGGTATAGTATAATAAATCGGAAATTCCATCCTGGTTTTGGGCCCCAATTGAATGAAGGGCCAGGAAACAAAAACCGAACAGAGTTAAAAACAGACGCCAGGAATATTTGTATTCTTTGGATGTCATGTAAATGGCGGTTTTGTAGGGGCTCTTCCAAGATAGGGAGATTTGGGGGCCATGAAGTGAATATCTCATTCCGGTGTATGACAAAAAGACTGGTCTAAGGGTAAACAAGACCAGGAATCAGGCCTGCCAGCAGACAAGGTTCAACTCTTATGGCAACAAAGTAACTTTTTCCAGGTCTCGTTTATCCTGGGAAATTTGCCTGTCAGGCGGTCCCGCAGGGGTGCC
>CAYOPD010000264.1:0-2031 GCA_964405735.1 uncultured Saprospiraceae bacterium
AAGCTGAATGAAAAGGGGTTTAGGGAGGTGATCCTTTGGTTGACGATCGGGAGTTCATTGCTGGTTTTGTTTGATTTGAGGTGACTCATAAAGTAATGTGTAACATGGCCTGGAAGTTTGCATGGACCTCAGACATGATTTGAGTAGTTGGGTAACAAGACCTGGAAGGTTTGTAGAAAGGCAAGTAAAACCCTGCCTGCCGCCAGACTGCCGCCAGGCAGACTTCCCGGTCTGGTTTCTCAAAAAGACCAGGCCTGTCTTTAGTTAATTAAGTGCCTACCTGCCAGCACATTGCCACTTTTTATCCGTTTTATTATATTTATAGCCTTTTGGACCCGAAAATGAAAAGACTCTTTTTCATACTGTTTTCTCTATATGCGACCGCTTCCCTTTCCCAGCGGGTGATGGCCGTACAAACCCCTGCCTTTCAGCGAGATCTATTGTGGTACTCCTGCAATTTTACCAAAATGGATCAGCGTTTGAAGGATTCCATTGCCAATACCCTTGTATCTGCTTCTTCCGAGTCAGTTAACGGAGGTTCCCGGTATGCCAGTGACCTGTTAAATGTGGTCAATTATTCCAGTGAAGCTTTCGAAGGAATTTCCCAGAAATTAACCAAACCCCTTCAACCTCTCCGGAATTATAAATTTTATTTCAGCGCCAGCCGGGATACCAGCTATTCTTCTGGTTCTGAAGACGTATCCCAATACAAAAAATATCCGCTGAAACTTTATGTTTTTGGCTCGGATGGTCATTGCGGTTTTGGTGAATTGCTCGCCCCCCCCTTCACCATCATCAACCACAAATGGGATAAATATGTGATGAATCTCCGCGGCACCCGGGATTGGAGTCATATCGTGATCTATGCAGCCCATGATCTCCAGGACAGCACGGCACGAAACCTCGGCCAATCCTATCTGATGATCAGCCAGCATGGACCGGTCACGGCAACGGGTTCGCTGTCCGGCAGAAGAATCAGAGGTTTTGACCCCGGTATCTTCAAGCTCGAATCGTATTCGACGCTTTCCTTCGGAGGGATAGAAATGATGTATGAGCTCAGCCCCAGGGCCATATCGGTGTTTGATAAAAGCAGCGAAATCATCGTAGCCGATACCCTGAGAAAAGACCTCTCCAGGAGCCCAACCCTGGATACCATTCTGAATAAATTCCGCGGAATCGATTTTCTGTTTCTGGTATTAAACGAAAAAAAATACAGTAAAAAAAGATTAAATGTCATAAGTTATCTCAAGACCAAATATCCCTGGATCCTGGACTCCTATAAGGTCATGAAATTTACCACCCTGACCAGTAAACGGAAAAACCGGTCCCTGTTAAAACAGGTATACAATAAAAAGAATGAAACCGGTGATTTGTTGATTGTGGAAAGGGTAAAGGATTTTGTGAAATAAAGGAAAGGGTTTTACCCCTGCCTTTTTACCCTTAATGCTAAGCCATGAACGACTTTGAAGCCTCCCTGCGAAAGGTCATACTCGCGCCTTACATCACCAAAGCAACCGCCCTCATCGGGGTCAGGCGCAAGTCCGGGAGCAATATGTTTCGCCACCAGATCAGCACCCTGGGCATCCTGCTGGATTATAAAATGACGGATCCGGTGCTTTTAAAAGCCTCGGTCATACACGATCTCTTTGAAGATGGCGCGCATCTGCCAGGAGTAACAGAGGAGGAGATCAGGCGCCTTGACGCGGATGGCCCGGCGGTGTATGAACTGGTCATGGAGGTATCGATCCGCAGGGTGAACGGCGAAAAGGAGCCCAAGGCTGAATTTTTGCAAAGAATCATGCAAACGGGAAGCAAAAGGTCAAAAGTCTTGAAACTCGCCGATCGGATCAGCAACCTGTTTGCCCTTGGATTTGTCCATGAACCGGATTTTGTCCGCAAATACCTTCAGGAGACCAAAGCGTATATTCTTCCTTATGCCCAGTCCGTGAATCCGGATATGTTTATTGAACTCTCTGACCTGGTGAAAAGCCGGGAAAAGATGCTTGAGATGAAGACGCAGGAATCGGTAAA
>CAYOPD010000265.1:0-1866 GCA_964405735.1 uncultured Saprospiraceae bacterium
GAGGCATTGGCACTCCCTTCCTCCTGTCTCCTTTTCTCCTTTATTGCTAATTTTATGCAAAACCCATTCCTATGAAGCTGAGCTCATCACTCCTGGTTTTGCCCATCCTGGCCTGGCATGCCTGCCAGCCCGCTTCACCCACAGGGCCCGTTGTGGAAAAAAGCAAAGAATTTGATACCTACTGGCACCAGGGCAAGGCGGAAATCACCACTTACGATTTATATCAGGCAAGGTATGGTGAAATGAGGGAAGGAGAAGCCGTGATCATTTTTGTGACTGAAGAGCACGACAAAGAAAAACAGGTCAAACTCGATAACCCCGCCGTTGCCCCGGATCAAAAAACAACGGTATTAAAAATGAACCTGACCAAACGGTTTTATACCGGTTTATATCCTTACCATATGATGCTCTCCAGCTTTGTGGAGGCCGGCGGCATAGCCCCCTGGCAGGGAA
Source organism: uncultured Saprospiraceae bacterium (assembly GCA_964405735.1). GTDB lineage: Bacteria > Bacteroidota > Bacteroidia > Chitinophagales > Saprospiraceae > JADJLQ01. The sequence continues at coordinate 454 of CAYOPD010000265.1, forward strand.
TGAAAATGTCGGCTACGTGCACGGAATGGTGCGGGCAGACTTATGCGCAGCTCAACCGCCGCAATGATCATTACCAGTACCGGCTCCATTCCTATTTTGAAAAAGAAAATGAAATCGACAAGCACCTGAACCGCCACATGACGGAGGACGCTGTCTGGAGCCTGATCCGGATAAACCCCAATGCCCTGATCCAGACCGACAGCATCATGATCATCCCCAGCCTGTTGTTTGCGCGACTGAGCCATATTGAATTGAAACCCTACCGGGCCAGGACCTCCCATCTCAATCTGGACCTCGGCAATAAAGTCTATCATATTGAATATCCTTCCCTCGGGCGGTCACTCTATATCGAATATGAACCGGAATTTCCTCACCAGATCGTCCGGTGGAGCGAGGAATATAAAGACGGCTTTGGAGAAAATGCCAAAGTGTTGACCACTACAGCGCGGCGTAAAAAACAAATCATGTCGGATTACTGGAAACGTCACAGCGTCCAGGACGACAGCCTCCGGGCAGCACTCGACCTCATTAAATTATAGGAGATTTCGCTGGGGCTCCCTGATTATCTTTGGCCTTCCAAGTAAAGCGCCATTCATGAATATATTCCAGGCTATTCTGCTCGCCATCGTCGAAGGCATTACCGAATTCCTGCCTATTTCTTCCACGGGGCACATGATCATCGCCAGTTCGGCCATGGGCATCCATACCGGGGCATTTACCAAACTGTTTGAAGTGGCCATTCAGCTCGGGGCCATCTTTGCCGTCCTCGTCCTCTATCGCAAACGATTTCTGCAATGGACCAACTACCGGTTTTATTTAAAACTGGCTATTGGGGTATTGCCGGCTCTAGTCCTTGGTTTTTTGTTTTCCGATCAGATTGATGACATGCTGGAAAGTCCTTTTGTCGTGGCGCTTTCTCTTCTGTTGGGAGGCATATTGCTTTTGTTCATCGATTCGGTTTTTAATCAACATACCATCCACCAGGAAGGGGATATCGGGTACAAAAATGCCCTGATCATCGGTTTTTGGCAGACGCTGGCCATGATCCCCGGAGTGAGTCGCAGCGCCGCTTCCATCATCGGGGGTATGCAACAGAAGCTGGACCGGGACCTCGCGGCCGAGTTTTCCTTTTTTCTCGCCGTGCCCACCATGGCGGCGGCCACCCTCTATTCCCTCTTTCTCAAATCCTGGACGCTCGATGGAGTCGAACAGAGAGGATTTGAGATCATCACGAGCACGACCAACAATATGATTGCTTTTATCACAGGCAATGTGGTGGCCTTTATTGTAGCCATGCTGGCCATCCGGTTTTTTATCGGATATCTCCAGAAACACGGATTTAAGTTGTTTGGTTATTACCGCATCCTGGTCGGGATCATCCTGCTCTTCCTGATCAAGGCGAATGTGTTATGA
>CAYOPD010000266.1:0-1846 GCA_964405735.1 uncultured Saprospiraceae bacterium
TTTAGCGCATTGATTATCTGCAACTTTTGTTCAGGCACGATCCTCGCAAATATGTTGACCGATTTTATTTTTTCAGCCAGTTCAGCGTCACTCATGTTTTTCAGATCCGTTCCCGCCAATACTCCTCCACCGGTGTCCATTCCTGCCTGGGAGGCGATGCTTTTTGCGGTAGATGGGTAATCCCCGGTGATCATGATTACTTTGATGCCCGCCTCTTGACATTCCTGAATGGCCTGGGGCACTTCGGGGCGGATCGGATCTTCAAAACCCAAGAATCCGATAAATACAAAATCGTATGCTTGCTGGGTGTCCGGTAGTACCTTTTTATTCCACGCGGCTTTTGCCACCCCTAAGACACGTTGGCCTTGTTCCGCCATTTTTTGAACGACAATTGTATGTCTAGAAACCTCGATATCATTCATTTTACACAACGAAAAAATAGCTTCGGGAGTACCTTTACAACTAACCAGGTAGTGGTCCTCGTGTTTTGGTTTCAATACCCTGGTCATGGCCAAAAAACTTGAACTCAGTGGATACTCTTTTGCCAGATCCGGCAATAGGGCCTTTGGGGCCACCCATTCATGATAACCTCTTACTATGGCTTTTTCCATTGGGTCAATGGTGTCTTTTTGCGATGCGTAATAAGCATGGACCAACAATTCCCGGATTTCAGGAGCCTGTTCCCCGAAAGAGGATTTATTGAACGCTTTGTTATTCGCAAAAAGGGTGGCCAGTTCCATCTTGTTTTGGGTAATGGTTCCGGTTTTATCACTGCATAGCACCGTGGCCGAACCCAGGGTCTCTATCGCCGAAGGCTTCCGGGTCAGTACATTTTTTTGGGATAAGCGCCAGGCGCCCAGGGCAAGAAAAACGGTGAGCACGACCGGGAATTCTTCCGGCAACATAGCCATGGCTGTGGCGAGCCCATTGAGCAAGGACTGTACAAAATATCCCCTGGTGAAATAAAATCCGGCGATCACGATAATACTGAGCAGGGCTCCGGCGATAAAGAGATTCCGGATCAATGATTTCATCTCCTTTTGCAAGCGGGTCTGATCCTGTTCGATACTTTGGATGGATTTGCCTAATTTCCCAAATGCTGTATTAGTCCCTGTCGTTTTTACGGCCATCAGGCCCTGGCCCTGCACGACCAGGGTGCCGCAGAATAACGGGATGTTTGATTCTTTTTCATCAGGAGTGGTCTTGAGAACTGGCAATGATTCCCCGGTAAGCAGGGATTCATCGATGGTCAGATTTAATCCTTCGGATAGGATTCCGTCCGCAGGTACCCGGTCACCTTCATTTAAGATGACCACGTCATCCGGCACGACCTCCCTGCCCGCAATCCGGACCTCCATACCATCCCGGATGACCAAGGCCCTGGGTGAAGAAAGTTTTTTGAGTGCATCGAGAGCCCTTTCTGTTTTCTGATGCTGGTAGAAAGTGATGAAAATGATAATAAAAACCCAACAAACCAGGATGATGCCTTCGGTATAATCTCCCAGAATGATGTAAAGGGAACCACAACTGATCAGTAAAATAAACATGGGCTCCCTGATGACCTCAAGGGCGATGTGCAGAATGTTTTTTGACTCGGGGGCGGGAAGTTCATTATACCCAAATCGGGCCGTCCTTTCTGCGACTTCTTTGCTGCTCAGTCCCTGATTCATGCCCGCCGATATTGGTCTATTACCTGCATTTTTCTGTTGAATCGCCTGGTCAGCGTCTCACGAAGATAAAAACATTAGCTTAAAAATCCCCCTGCCAGCATGAACCGGAACCTGCAATCGACCTCAAGGCATTTCTTTATTTGGGTTGGTAGATGGTCAATATTATACCGCTGGGA
>CAYOPD010000267.1:0-1832 GCA_964405735.1 uncultured Saprospiraceae bacterium
GTTCCACCAAATTCGGCATGGAACGCTTTGTCAACGGATTCCTGGATCTGGCCACCATTATGTTTGTGGGTAAATTTGGCAAACGGCCCATGCACCTTTTCGGCACCTTTGGGCTACTCATTTTTTTCCTGGGCTTTTTTATTCTCGCCTACCTGACCATCGGGAAATTCTTTTTTGATTTTATTTCGATTGCCAACAGGCCCATCTTTTACCTGGGCATCCTATTCCTGATCGTCGGCCTGCAGTTATTCATGTCCGGCTTTATTGCGGAACTGGTGACCAGGAACTCGGGGTTAAAACACCACTATCAGATTGATAAGCAGATCAGGGCATGAAACACGTCGTGATCCTGGGTACAGCCTATCCCTTTCGCGGAGGGCTCGCCGCTTTTAATGAGCGGCTTGCAGAGGAACTGATCCGGATGGGCCACCGGGTCGACCTGGTCACCTTTACGGTTCAATACCCTGCTTTCCTGTTCCCCGGTAAGACACAAATAAGCGATGACCCCAAGCCCCCATTGACTATTTTCCGCTGGCTCCACGCTTTCAATCCTTTCAACTGGATATCAACCGGCTTGAAGCTGCGCCATCTCAAACCGGACCTGATCATCTGTAAATTCTGGCTTCCGCTTATGGGACCGGCACTTGCGACCGTGATCCGTATAGCCAAAACCAGAAATACCCTTGCGGTCAGTATTCTTGACAATGTGGTACCCCATGAAAAGCGGCCTGGCGACAAAATTTTCACCCGTTATTTTTTAAGATGCATCGACCGATTTATCTATATGTCAGAACAGGTCGGAAGAGACCTGGATGCATTTCAAACCGGAAAATCCAGTCGACTCGTTCCCCACCCGATTTATGACAATTACGGAAAGTCGGTATCCAGGATGGAATCGATCGGCCATCTGAAACTGGATCCGGTTTATCAGTATGTCCTATTTTTTGGATTTATTCGGGAATATAAAGGGCTGGACCTCCTGCTCGACGCCATCGCCCTGCTCCCCCCCAGCCTCGGCAAACTCCGGTTTATTATCGCCGGCGAGTTTTATACAGATTCCGCTCCCTACCTTACCCGCATGGATGCGCTGGGCATAAGGGAAAAACTCATCCTGCATACCCGTTTTATCAGCAATGAGGAAGTCAGGTATTATTTTTGTGCAGCCGACCTGGTGGTGCAACCCTATAAATCAGCTACCCAGAGTGGCATCGCACAAATAGCCATCCATTTTAATAAACCTACGATCGTCACCCGTGTCGGGGGCCTGCATGAAATCATCGAAGACGGCAGGACGGGTTTTGTTGTAGGGGTCGATCCAAAAGAAATTGCACAGGCCATAAAATCCTTTTTTTCAATGGCTGATCATTCCGTTTTCACCCTGGCCCTGGAAGAAACGAAAAAAAAATATTCCTGGGAAAAGATGGCGGAGGCGGTATTGGAAGAATGAAGGGGTCTCCTTAGTCTTGCTATCCGACAATCGTAAAGGCGTTGAAATGGTCCCATCCCGTCAGGGACAAGATTTGAGTCATTCATCCATGAAGGGAATATTACGTCCCACCTTTGACAGGATATTTCTTTTATTCTTTTTCTACCCACCTGGAACGCTTTCGGGGTAGAATCCAATTGTCGTAGGCGGGTAGTTGGTTGAAAGACCATCGAATTCCCTGTCGCCGCCAGCTATGTAAACGTGCATTTCGGTCAGGACCTGAAGCAACCTGCCACGGCCTTTTGGTCACCATCTATTCATATAACCAACTTTATTAATATTAATCCCGGTTAGTATCTTTGAGGCATGATTATCAGATCGAGGGCACCCCTGCGCATTGGGCTGG
>CAYOPD010000268.1:0-1801 GCA_964405735.1 uncultured Saprospiraceae bacterium
CCCAGTCTTCTTCCGTATGTTCGGTCAATGGTTTTGACAGGCTGATGCCCGCATTGTTGACGATGATGTCTACGCCGCCGAAGGCCTGGCAGGCCTGGTCATAAGCCAGTTGAATGGAGAGAGCATCCATGACATCCAGGGTCGTCGCTTTTACGGAGTCTTTGCCAAAGGCGGATACAAACTCAGAATAAGCTTCAGACAACCTTGCTTCGTGGATATCGTTCAAAACCACGCAGGCGCCCTCGCCAGCAAATTTTTTGGCGATGGCCTTGCCGATCCCGCCCGCAGATCCCGTAATGAGGGCGATTTTGCCTGACAAGGCTTTTGGCTTGGGCAGGCGCTGCAGTTTGGCTTCCTCGAGCAACCAGTATTCGATATTAAAGGCTTCCTGGCGGGGAAGAGCCGTATAGCTGGAGACGGCTTCAGCCCCTTTCATCACATTGATGGCATTGATATAATATTCACTAGCCAGGCGTGCGGTTGTTTTGTCCTTGGCGAAAGTGAACATGCCGATCCCGGGATAAAGCAGGACTACCGGGTTGGGATCCCGCATTGCCGGACTATCGGGGTGTTTGCATTGGTCATAATAAGCCTGGTAAAGCCTGCGGTAGCCTTCAAAGGAAGGAAGTAATTTTTCTTTTACCACCGAAGCATTGCCCAGGTCTTCGGCCGGATCCAGGGGCAGGACCAGCGGGCTGATCTTGGTTCTTAAAAAATGATCCGGACAGGAGGTGCCGAGCGGGGCCAATTTTTCGAGATCAAACGAATTGACAAATTCAAGGACGCGGTCCTCATCGGTAAAATGGCCGATCATGGGTCGTTCGGAAGAACATAAACCCCTTAATATGGGAGCCAGTGCGGCGGCTTGTTTTTCACGACTGCCTTTATCCGGCCCGCTGATTTTCATGCCGCCAAATACCGGCCTGGATTTTCCATAACTTTCACTGAGGAATCGTGCACAGGTTTCCACCACTTCCAGGGTATTGACATAGGAATCATAGGAAGTCTCACCCCAGGTAAACAAGCCATGCGATCCCAGCATGATCCCTTTGAGGCGTATTCCTTTGGTCAGGTTTTCATCCAGGCAGGCCCGGAGTTTGAGCCCTAGATCGAAACCCGGCCGCTGCCATTCCACCCAGCCGATTTCTCCCCCAAACAATTCTTCCGTGATCCGGCGCCCGTCTTTCGCAGCGGCGATGGCGATGGCTGCATCGGGATGCAGATGGTCTATATGCTTAAACGGTAAAAACCCGTGGAGGGGAGTATCGATGGAGGGGGCTTTGGATTCGAGTTCGAAAATGCAGTGGTTAAAGAGGGCCACCATTTCATCCTCATACTGTATACCCCGGTATATTTTTTCCAGGGAAAGCAGGCGATCCATATATAATGCCGCGCAACCTGATTTTTTCAAGGTGCCGATGTCACCTCCAGACCCCTTGATCCACATGACTTCCACCGGATTGCCCGTGAGGGGGTCTTTGTCGGTGATTTTTACGGAAGTGTTTCCCCCGCCATAATTCGTTAGCCGGAGGTCGGCGCCCAGAAGGTTGGAGCGGTAGAGGAAAAGAGCGACCTGATCGTTGCCCAGGGAGGAGGCTTTGACTTCGTCCCAGAGGTAATTGACGTGATTAAAACGGGTAGTGGATTGCATAAGGGGGCAAATTTAGTTTGAATTGTGGATGTGGGGGATGAGCACATGGAGTTTCATTTGCTTTTGATGGAGCTTGTCCCCCGGCTAAAGCCGAGGGTATCCCGAATGTAATTCGCGCGGAGGACGCGGGGAGCACGGAGAATGTTTTTT
>CAYOPD010000269.1:0-1789 GCA_964405735.1 uncultured Saprospiraceae bacterium
TTGATTTTGGCAATTACCCCAACAATCAAAAACAATTTTTATTCGGTTTGAATATCCTATTTTAATATGAAACTTTTAAAGAGGCAGGATTCGATTCGTATCAATGGGACAAATTATTTTTTCTTATGGTTCTGCTGCCTTCTCATTTTGTTGCTCTTCGGGACATGCCAGGAAACTTTCCTTGAAAAAAGCCCCCTTGGACAATTGGATGAGACTCAACTGGCAAATAAGCGGGGAGTGGAGGGCCTGCTGATCGGGGCTTATTCGCTCCTGGATGGATTCGGTGGCAATAAAAGCGGCCCGGGTTCAGCTGCCTCCAACTGGATTTATGGCAGCATATGCGGAAGCGAGGCCTATACAGGCTCTTTCCGTGGGGATGGCCCTTCTTATTTTGAACAATTTGCTGCGACAGCGGCTTCTGAAGAATTGGCCAGTAAATGGGGTACCGTCTACGATGGTGTACAGAGGGCCAATACGGTTTTGCGTGTCCTGGCAGAGGCCAAGGACATTGCAGCGCCGGACCGGGTGCGGATTACAGCGGAATCCCGCTTCTTACGAGGTTATTATCATTTTGAAGCTAAAAAAATCTGGAACAGCGTACCCTTTATCGATGAACATGTCACTTACAGTGCCGGAAATTACCGCGTAGGCAATGACCGGGATGCATGGAACGGAATCGAAGCGGATTTAAAATTTGCAGTGGATAATCTGCCCCTCACCGGTTACCAGGGTGCCGTGGGCAGGGTAAACAAATATTCAGCAAGTTCCCTTCTGGCCAAGGTGTATTTATTTCAAAAGAAATTTTCCGGTGCGAAACCATTGCTGGACTTCGTGATTCAAAGCGGAAAATATCAATTGGGAAATTATCACGACAACTTCAACCCCGAGACAAAAAATGGTCCCGAATCCGTATTCAGTGCACAGATGTCCGTCAACGACGGGGCCGGAGGGTTAAATGGAAACATGGGCGATTTATTAAATTTTCCAGGCACCGGGTCCGGTCCCGGAGGTTGTTGCGGTTTTTTTCAACCTTCCCAGTACCTGGTGAATCATTTTAAAACCGATTCGGTGACCGGGCTCCCGGACCTGGATCATTTTAATGAATCGGATGTAAAATACGACTCAGCCCTTTTGTCTTCCGATCCCTTCATTCCATATGACGGAACTTTGGATCCTCGCCTGGATTGGACCGTAGGAAGGAGGGGAATCCCTTACCTGGATTGGGGGGATCATCCCGGCATGAACTGGATACGCGATCAAAATTTTGCAGGCCCGTATTCTCCAAAGAAAAACGTGTTTTACAAGAGGCAGCAGGATCAATACACCGATGCGGCATTCTGGGCGAACATCACCACCGCCAATAATGTAAACCTCATCCGGTTCGCGGAGGTCTTATTGTGGGCAGCTGAAGTGGAAATAGAACTGGGCAATCCCGAAATGGCAAGAGGCTATGTGAATCTGGTGCGGCGAAGGATGGCAAACAGTGCCGGTTGGGTACGTAAAGCGGATGGTACCCCGGCTGCACATTATAAAATTGGAGAGTATATGGAGCCCTGGAGTGACCGGGAGTTTGCTCTGAAAGCAGTCCGTTTTGAGCGAACCCTGGAATTGGCCATGGAGGGGCACCGGTTTTTCGACCTGGTGAGGTGGGGCATCGCAGACCTTGAGGTCAATGAATACCTTGCAAAGGAAAAAAGGTTGAGATCTCACCTGATCGGCGTGTCCTTTGTCAAGGGTTGTCATGAATTTTTTCCCATCCCCCAGGTTCAGATCGATCTGAGCACCAGTC
>CAYOPD010000270.1:0-1709 GCA_964405735.1 uncultured Saprospiraceae bacterium
CCGCGGACCCTCTGCTTGTAAGGCAGATGCTCTGAACCAGCTGAGCTATGCTCCCTTATTTATTTGGGCTTGCAAACATACTACCTATGCCCTGAACGGCAAAATGAAAGCTGGATTTCACTCTAATTTTGCCCTTAAGTCTTGACTTTCAGCTCGTTAATCGCTTTCAGGATATTTTCCCTGTTCTTTCCACTCGTGATGAACCTGGGCAGACGGCTAAACATCAGGCTGTTTCTGCTCCCTTTGTTATGAATGCCTCTTTCCCGCAGTTTGGCCCGTACATACTGTTCCACCAGGGCCAGGTGCTCTGAATGGTAGGCCCAGAACAGATCTTCACCTATTGTTTTTTGCAACCAAAGGGGCAAACCGAAAATCGGATCACACATCATTCCTTTATGCAGGTGATGCTTTGTAAAGGTAGCTTCATAGGCACACGCATCTCCGCAATGTTCACATGTCACCATCAGCGTGGTAAATCGTTGGTCCGCCTCCGCCGATCGCGTTATACGCTGATGGCATTGCCGGCACTTCACCGAAACATACGCCGTCATCGAGCCATACCAGTGCCCCGGTTTTTCCACGTGAAAGCATTTTTCGCAGGTCAGCCGCCAACTTCCTTCGTGGGGCAGAATGTTGGCACGCCCGTCACACTTCGGACAATGCACGATAAAGTGGGTGGCCATATCCGCCAGGGCAACCCCTGTGTCTGCAAACCGTTCAGGTCCACTCACTGCGCTTTTTCTTTTTTGATTTTCGTGAAGACCTTCTTGTCGGTCTGGTAACTGACGGAAACATGACCCAACGGACCTGGTTCATCACCAATCGCGGCCGTATCGGGTTTGGACGTGTAGTATGGAAAAAGAAATAGCACCGCTAAAGGGTCATCATCGTCAGGGCCCACCTGGATCAATTGGTCCGGCTCCAGGTAATAGGGGGCGGATAAATTTTTTGCCGCCCAGGCAGAAGCCATTGCATAGGCCTCCTCTTTATATTTCAGCGTGCGGTCAGAACGTGAATTAAACGCCCATCCGGTATTCAGGATATCCGCTTTCAGTCCTTCGGACCATTCAAAGTCAAGCGACATGATTTTATTTTTCTCATGATAACTGTCCCCGCGTTGCCAGTATCCAAACGGTATGATTTCTTTAAATTCTTTTTGATAGATCAAGGGCTCCATGTATTCTATCCAAATACTGGTCTGGTCATGTGAAGGGAGCGCATTCAGGGTCGCCAGTATTTTTTGTAATGCAGCTATCCGGGTTTCCGTCTCCGGCTCTGTGTACAGAAGGAAGTAGGCGGCCATATCGATGACTCCCACCGCATAATGATCCAGGCCATTTTCTTTAAGCGCCTTCCCTATTTTTCTGGCGGCCACGACATCCCGTGTACTGTGCTCAAGCGAAGTCTGCACGTCTTCCTTGTTCAACCCCAGGCCCTCCTCGCTCTTATACCAGGTAACTTTGATTTGCACCTCCGGATCATTTTTATCCGCGACGATGCTTGATTTCTTTTTGGTAAAAAGATTCCTGGGGTCCAGGTCAACAATGTTTTCCACGACGACAAGCTGCCCGGGGAAATGGGTTTCCAGCCACGATTCGAGGTTTTCTTTTTTTTTCATATCTGATTGGCAACCAGACCATGTTCCAAGCGTGAGTAGAAAAAGCACGGCATGAACCAGGGATCTGAGGGAAAAGGCAGTCGGGGGCATA
>CAYOPD010000271.1:0-1618 GCA_964405735.1 uncultured Saprospiraceae bacterium
TGATGATTATTGATTTTCCAGGTCAGGCTTTTGATCATAGTTAAGGTCCATGAAGGCCAAGGCAGCCAATGCCGGCCAAAAAAGGGCAGCCATTTCCTCGCTGTGCAGGAAATTGTTGAACAAAGCATGAGTAAAATAGGAAAACAAACCAAACAGAATGGCAAGTTGAAGGTATCGACGTTCTTTAATTTTTTCCTGGTAATACCCTTTCATGCCGGTATATAAACTGGCCAAAAGGAAGCCTATCCAAAAAAGAAGCCCGGGTAGCCCCATTTCTGATAAGGCCTGCAAATATTCAGAGTGGGCCCCGCCGCCACGTCCTGTAGGATGGGGCTTTCCGTCTGGCGCGCGCGGTGTGGTCACACTGAGGCGGGTCATTTCATGGGGTTTCTGGTAAGGCAGGTAAGCATATTGATAAGTCCCCGGCCCAAAGCCGGTGAGAGGCCTGTCTCTCCACATCCGCAAAGCGCAACGGTACCGGTTGAGCCGTTCCAGATTGGAGACATCCGTGCTCATATTCCCGATGGATAGGATGTGCTCCACCCTGGATCCTTTCCTGGATTCTTCCCCGATACTCCCGATCATCCTATTCAGGCGTGGATAAAAGAAAAAAGCCATAAAGGCGATGCATCCTATCAGGCTGGCCAGGGCGATGAATTTTACCCGGAAAAACTTTAATCCGGCAATAAATAAACCTGCGGCAACCAAACTCAGCCACGCAGCCCTGCTGGAAGAAACAAGTAAGGCGATCACCAAAACACCAAACAGAATCAGGGAATACGGTTTTTTCAAATAAGCCCGGGGAAGAAGCAAAACAAAGGGAAGGATCATGGCGATACAAGCCCCGTATAAGGCATGGTCATTATAAAACGGCAGGGACATGATGAGTGAGGCATCCATTCTGAAATCGTACTGTGCATGATTGTACCCTGTATACAGGATCACAGCCACAAATGACATGAGGTAAAGTCCAAACCAATCCCTGAGGGTTTTACCCGTTTTTATAGTAAAAAAATAGAATCCAAAATAAAACACCCAAAAATGGGCTGCATTGACCAGGGTATATTTCAGGGACACCCATGAATTGGAAGAAAAGGGGATCAGGATGAACATCCATCCATGATAAATCAAACCAAGAAAACTGAGCGGATGACGTATAAATTTGCTCCTAAAAAACGTTTTCCAATTTATGTACCCGGTTAAAATTACGGCAAGGAAAACGATCAGCGGTTCAGACATGATGTTGATCTGATTCATTCCCAGGTTTAATGGAAAAGACAGTGGAATGGCAATCAACAAAGCGATAAATCCAAACCTGACCAGGTCATCGAATTTTTTATTGCCCGTTCTTTCAATCATTAAGAACAAGATACCCTGGATGAAGGCAAATTCAAAACGGCTTCCGGCTCCTTAGTAAAACGGGCAAAAGGATGGTCCAAATCAGGCCCTTTGGAGTAGGCAAAAAAACAGAATCTACTCAGAATGCAATGAAGACATAATTGCGTTAACGATCCTGACTCCAGACTCCTGACTTCTAGGCTCGTAGCGTGAGGGAGGCTTGAACTCCCGACCTTGCGATTATGAATCGCACGCTCTAACCAGCTGAGCTACCACGCCA
>CAYOPD010000272.1:0-1595 GCA_964405735.1 uncultured Saprospiraceae bacterium
CCAATAGAACCAATTCCAGGGGTTACATTTTAAAGGCGGATGAAGGAGAGCATTTTCCTAACATTTCTTCCATCGTCAAATCAAGTCCCGAGACCGGCTCCCGAAACCTTATGACCGTAATATCTGAAATGATCCCTGGCAGGGGCACCGGACTTCATTACCACGAAAACGCAGATGAAATATTCTTTGTCATCGAAGGGACGGGGACGGCTGTTGTAGATGACAGCACGTATGCCATTGAAGCAGGGGATCTGATCTTCATTCCCAAAAACATAGACCACAAAATCCAGAAAAACGATTCGGCCGGATATCTGAAAGTATTGTTTTTCATGGACCATCCGGCACTCCTGAATGCTTTCAGGGAGGAACATAAACAATTTTATGTCGAAAAGCATCCCAATTCGCTGGAATCACTGAATAAAATTTCAAATAAATACGGCACCTATTACAAGACTATGGACTAAATGGCAACGAAAAAGGTATCTATCATTGCAGAAGAACAGGGCGGCCTGGCCGATGCACAAGGCTCTTTCTGAATTATGATATAAAATGTTTGAGCCAGGAATTTCCGTTTTCCTGAATCCCTGTGAGAGATCTAAGGGTCATTCCTTTGACAGAATTGGAATTTTTAGCCTTTTCCTACTGGCCACATTTTCATCAGGTCTATAATCAGATGTTAAAAGCCGGACTAAACCTGGGACGCAAGAATTTTACAGGTCTTTGACAGAAATTTCCCATCCAGGCAAGACCCTCTAAGGTTAATTTCAGTACAATGTATATCAGTAACCTCAAAATCATGCAATTATGAAATCATTTATTTTTATTTGCCTTTTTTCGCTGCTTTATCTACCCCCAACCCAGGCACAAACCAGCTGCAAGGCCCTGGAAGGGGTCTGGCAATACGATTTACCCGATGCCAGGGGCATGTGGTTTTCCCAAAACAACCGTTATTCCTGGGTCCTGGTTCCAAAAGAAAGAAAAGCATTCACTTCAGGTCAGCCTACCCCCGAAGAAAAGGCCCTGGCCTTTGACGGATTGAATTTTTCGACCGGATCCTTTGCATGCAATGGCACACGCGTTACTGTCACCCATTTATATACCAAAGATCCTCAACAAGCCGGAAAGACTTTTCAATTTGATTATGAATTAAAGGATGGACGATGCAGGTACTGGATCATTCAGGCCGATGGAAGCCGGGGCGCAGAAGGGAGCTCCGTTAAAATGGACGATTTTATGCCCCAGGGTCCGAAGGGCTGCCATCAGCTTAACGGTTTCTGGGAATTCGACTTGCCTGATATGTACGGCATTTTTGCACAATCTCATGGTTATTTTAGCTGGATCCTGGTTGATAAAAAGTATTGGGACGCCAAAACGAACCCGGGAACTACAGAGGCCAAAGCCCAGGCTTATGACAAAATGATTGTTGATGCCGGCATCGTGACTTGTACGGATCAGGGCCGGTTTACCTGGAATCAACTTTATACCAAAAACCCAATGGCTGAAAATACTTTTGGCAAAACAGATAATGTCTTCGATAAGGACCAGACCCAGTGGTGGAATCTCGATCAGGCAGGAAAAAGGATGGAGACCGGGGG
>CAYOPD010000273.1:0-1587 GCA_964405735.1 uncultured Saprospiraceae bacterium
ACTTCTTTAATCCCTTCCATGTTGTAATCCAAATTTCTTGAATATTTTTTTTATTTTTACCCCATAAATCCAAAGAGGACATGAGCTCTGCTGGAGAGCAACTCATCAGCAATAGGATTTATGACAGTGAATATCCCAGGCCCCTTTACAGGGGCTTTTTTATTTTCAATATATTCATTGTCTGAAATGGCTAAGAAAACTCCATTCCAGATTTGGTTATCAATCCAATTTAACAATCTCTATAAAAACATCCTTCCATCAGCGGAACCATGTTGATTCATGGGCCGCATTACCGTGTTTATTTTATATAGAAAGTGAGCCGCTGCCTTCTTAGAGCAGATCCGCCATAGGAGGACTGCAAGGGATTAATATCGGTCTCACTCAGGGAATTGTTTTATCGAAATTGTTTCTGCTTCATTTAACCACTGAGGTAACATACAGTTCTTTTGTCTTTAATACATACCTGATTCTGTTCAGTAACTTTCTCGCTATTCTTACGATGGCATTATTGGGTTCCATCCGTTTGCAATAGTCATGATAGCTTTTTATCAATGCCGGATCAAACCGGACTGCAACCCATGCACTTTCTATCAGGGCACTGCGTAATATGCTGTGTCCCCTGCGGGTAATCTCGCCAACCAGATCCTTATCTCCACTGGAATGCGTGGAAGGTATCAGCCCTATAAACGAACAGAGCTGATTAAATCCAGCGAACCGGTTCAGGGTTTCAAGTTCGGTCAGAAGTACCATGGCGGTCAATAATCCAATGCCTGGAATGCTGCGAAGTAATTTTACATTCTCCTGGTAGGATTCCGTCTTTGACAATTCCTTTATCAGCTTGGTTATCTCCAGGATGGTTCCACGAAGGTTTTTGCTTGCTGTTACAAGGCCTTGTAAGGCAAAGTGGCCGCTTTGTTCGGGCATGGTTAAAGATTCAAGCCACTGGATGTACCGGTTGGACCAACGGCCGTCATTCTTAATAAACTGTACCGGTAAATCCAGTCCATGGAAATATAAAAAAGATTTTATCCTGTTCTTATTCCTAGCCAGATCCTGGACCAGTGTGGCCCGCATGCGAACAAGGCTCCTGTCCTCGAGCGTCTTCAATGATGGAACATGAATGGGGGTCAGATCACCGTTTCTCAATGCCTTTGCTATTTTTCTGCTATCCCGGCTATCTTCTTTCTGTACCTTTTCCTTATCCGTAGTGGGGATATCGGCCGGATTTACAACGATTGAATTGATCCCCAATGATTTTAAGCTATTATGAATCCAATACCCGCAAAAACCAGCCTCGTATGCCGAATGATAGGTGCCGCCGGGAAAATTTCGTTCCAGGTACTGGTGCAGCAATTTCGGCTGAGGGGACTGTGAAAAAGTCTTGTGTGTCAGATTTTCAGTGAGAATAGTCACTTTCCAGCTCTTTAAATGCACATCAAAACCAACGTAAATGTTCTGACCGGCGAAATCTGTTTTGTCAATTTTTGTTTGCATAAGTTTCGGCTCTTTTAATTTTTTTTAATTACCTTCGAAAGCTAATAATTCTCTGAAACTTATCCATTACAAACATACGGCCTTCTTCGTTAT